>DATJJH010000125.1:0-56009 GCA_035492395.1 Trinickia sp.
TTCGTTCTTAATGGAAATCGCCATGTCCGCTCTATTCGACGAATACCCCATGCTGATCTTCGCGCTCGAGGCGCTTGCGGCGCTGGCGCTGCTGGTGTTCATCGTCGTATGGACGATGTCGGGCAGAAAGAAGGATGGCCGGGCCGCGAATGGCCGGGCCGCGAATGGCCGGGCCGAGGATCGCGGCGCGCCGCGGTAGGCTGACAGAACGGCAGTCCGCGCCGCATCCCCGGCACCCGGCTCGCGTGCCGCCGGCGCTGTGCTTTCCCACCATCGCAGGGCCTGCCTCAATGCAGCGTGCGCGGCATCTGCAGCGTGAATTCCGGCACCGGCGCCTCGAATCGTTCGCCGTCCTCCGCCACGCAAAAATAGGCGCCGCGCATTGTCCCAACCGGCGTTTCGATGACGGCCCAGCTCGTGTACTCGAACTGCTCGCCGGGCTGCAGCAGCGGCTGATGACCCACCACCCCGAGGCCCTTCACTTCCTGCACGTGGTTTTCGCTGTCGGTGATGATCCAATGGCGCGCGATCAATTGCGCGGGGATCTGCCCCGTGTTGCGGATGGTCAACGTATAGGCGAAAGCGTACTGGCGCCGCTCGGGATTGGACTGCTCCGGCAAATAGCGCGTCTGCGCCGACACGCTGAGTTGATACTCGCTCATCCTGATTCCGTTCTTTGAAGGATCGACGCGCCCGGCGGGCGGCGTCGAAACGGGGCGAGCCGGACGGCTTGCCGTGTGGTACCTAGCCGCGCCGTGATTTCATCGACCGACGCTGAAGCCATCGCCAATTCGCCCGCAGGCGCCGCGACGGCGGTCGCTTCGGTTTCGCATTCTGATCGATGCGGCCCCCGGCTGCAACCGCGGCGCCCCCGGATCGGCCAAGCCCTCGCGGCAGGCTAAAATACGGGTTTTCCGTTCAACGGCCGAGGCCAAGGCTTTCGCCCATCATCCCGCTTCTCACGCCATGACGCAATTTCGCATCGCTCCCAGCATCCTGTCCGCCGACTTCGCACGGCTCGGCGAAGAAGTCCGCCATGTCGTCGACGCAGGCGCCGATTGGATCCATTTCGACGTAATGGACAACCATTACGTGCCCAATCTGACGATCGGCCCGCTCGTGTGCGAGGCGATCCGTCCGCACGTACAAGCCCCGATCGACGTGCACCTCATGGTGCGCCCCGTGGATCGAATCGTGCCCGATTTCGCGAAGGCCGGCGCGAACATCATCAGTTTTCACCCCGAAGCGTCGGAGCACATCGATCGTACGCTGTCGCTGATTCGCGATCACGGCTGCAAGGCCGGCCTCGTCTTCAATCCGGCGACGCCGCTCAATTATCTTGATCACGTCATGGATCGCGTGGACCTCGTACTGATCATGTCGGTCAACCCGGGCTTCGGCGGCCAGTCGTTCATTCCCGAAGCGCTGAACAAACTGCGCGATGCCCGCGCGCGGATCGACGCCTACAAAGCCCGGACGGGCCGCGAGATTCATCTCGAGGTGGATGGCGGGGTGAAGGTCGAGAACATCGCGGAAATCGCGGCCGCGGGCGCCGATACGTTCGTGGCCGGCTCGGCCATTTTCGGCAAGCCCGACTATCGCGCCGTGATCGGGGAAATGCGCAATCGGCTTGCCGGCGTCGACCGCGCATGAGCGCCGGCCCAGCCGTGCACGCCGCGTCGCCCGCGGCGGCCCGACCTTTGAGAGCGGCCGTCATCGATCTCGACGGCACCATGGTCGATACCGCCGACGATTTCACGGCCAGCTTGAACGGCATGCTCTCCGAACTCGGCGCGCGTCCGATCGCGCGCGAGGAAGTGGTCGGCTATGTCGGCAAGGGCTCGGAGCATCTCGTTCGCAGCGTGCTGGCTGCGCGGCTTTCCGCCGACGAAAGCGAAACCCGCTTTTCCGAGGCGCTCGATCGCTATCAGGCGCACTACGCCACGGTCAACGGCCGCCATACACGCCTGTATCCGGATGTCGAGCCGGGGCTCGCCGCGCTCGCGCGCGCCGGCCTGAAGCTCGCCTGCGTGACCAATAAGCCGTACCGGTTCGCGCTAGCGCTGCTCGAGCAATACGGGCTCGCCCCGTACTTCGCGGTCGTACTGGGCGGCGACAGCGTCGCCCGCAAAAAACCAGACCCGCAACCCATGCTCGCAGCCTGCGACGCGATGGGCGTCGCGCCGAGGGAAGCCGTGGCGATCGGCGATTCGGAAAACGACGCGCTCGCCGGCCGGGCGGCCGGCATGGCGACGTTGACCGTGCCGTACGGCTACAACCACGGCAAAGCTATACAAACGATAAATTCGGATGGTATAGTCGCCACGTTGCTCGAGGCCGCGCGGTTCATCGCGGGTTCATCGCCCGCCGTCGGTTCGGCGCCTTCGGCCCCGCAGCAGCCTATCGATCACTGACGACTTAAGTCATTCCACTCATGTTTCTGAACAAAAAACGGAGTCCGAGCAGTATCGACCGGGGAGCCTGGCCCTGGCGTCGCTCGTCGCGCTAACCTCTTTCGAGGTACGCTGAAGGTCGTCTTCAGCACCGTTTTTTGATTTCGCCGCGCATTCGCGCAACATTCGCCGTACCGCCCAAACGATCGCATTCGTCCGTTTACGGGTCGCCGCGCTCGCGCGTTTACGGCTTGCCGCACGCATTCTTCGCCCACCTACGGGCAACGCATGTGTCGGCCATTCGAACAGGATCGGAACATGACCGAACTCGAGTTTCAGTCCCTCGCCAACGAGGGCTATAACCGCATCCCGCTGATCGCCGAAGCACTCGCCGATCTCGAAACACCGCTTTCGCTCTATCTGAAGCTCGCGCAGCCCGAACGCGGCGGCGCCAATTCGTTCTTGCTCGAGTCCGTCGTCGGCGGCGAGCGGTTCGGCCGCTACTCGTTCATCGGCCTGCCGGCGCGCACGCTCGTGCGCACGAGCAACGGGGTCAACGAGGTCGTGCGCGACGGACAAGTCATCGAGACGCACGAAGGCGATCCGTTCGAATTCATCCAGCAGTTCCAAGCGCGCTTCAAGATCGCCCAGCGCGCTGGGCTGCCGCGCTTTTGCGGCGGGCTTGCCGGCTACTTCGGCTACGACGCCGTCCGCTATATCGAGAAGAAGCTCGCGCACACGGCCCCGCCCGACGATCTGAATCTGCCCGACATCCAATTGCTGCTGACCGAGGAAGTCGCCGTTATCGACAATCTCGCCGGCAAGCTCTATCTGATCGTCTACGCCGATCCCACCGCGCCCGAGGCTTATGCGCGCGCGAAACAGCGGCTGCGCGAGCTGCGCCAACGGCTGCGCGCCACCGTGCAGCCGCCGGTTACGTCGCCAAGCGTGCGCACCGAGACTTACCGCGAGTTCGCGCGGGACGATTACCTCAATGCCGTGCGCCGCGCGAAGGAATACATCGCCGCGGGCGAGCTCATGCAGGTGCAGGTGGGTCAGCGGCTGATCAAGCCGTATCGCGACAATCCGCTTTCGCTCTACCGCGCGCTGCGATCGCTCAATCCGTCGCCGTACATGTATTACTACAATTTCGGCGAGTTCCATGTGGTCGGCGCATCGCCCGAAATCCTCGTGCGCCAAGAAAAGCGCGGAGAGGATCGCATCGTCACCATTCGGCCGCTGGCAGGCACACGCCCTCGCGGCAACACGCCCGAGCGCGACGCCGAACTCGCGACCGAGCTGCTGAACGACCCGAAGGAAATCGCCGAGCACGTCATGCTGATCGATCTGGCGCGCAACGACGTGGGCCGCATTGCGCAGACGGGCTCGGTGGCCGTGACCGACAAGATGGTGATCGAGAAGTACTCGCACGTTCAGCACATCGTCAGCTCGGTCGAAGGCAAGCTCAAGCCCGGCATGACGAATTTCGACGTGCTGCGCGCGACGTTCCCGGCCGGTACGCTCTCGGGCGCCCCCAAGGTGCGCGCGATGGAGCTCATCGACGAACTCGAACCGGTCAAGCGCGGGCTTTACGGCGGCGCGGTCGGCTACCTGTCGTTCACGGGCGAGATGGATCTGGCCATCACCATTCGCACAGGGCTCATCCATAACGGCAATCTGTATGTGCAAGCGGCGGCGGGTGTCGTTGCCGACTCGGTGCCCGAATCGGAATGGCAGGAAACCGAAAACAAGGCCCGCGCGGTGCTGCGCGCGGCCGAGCAAGTGCAAGACGGCCTCGACAGCGACTTCTGAGCGGAGAAACACATCATGTTGCTGATGATCGACAACTACGATTCGTTCACCTACAACCTCGTGCAATATTTCGGCGAACTGGGCGAGGAAGTGCGCACCTATCGCAACGACGAAATCACGCTCGATGAAATCGAGGCGATGAAGCCCGATCACATCTGCCTGTCGCCGGGACCGAGCAATCCTCAACATGCGGGCATCACGCTCGACGTCCTGCGCCGATTCTCGGGACGCGTGCCGATTCTCGGCGTGTGCCTCGGCCATCAGGCAATCGGCGAAGCGTTCGGCGGTCGCGTCGTGCGCGCGCAAACCATCATGCACGGCAAGGTGAGCCGCATCGCAACCGACGGCAAGGGCGTCTTCGCCAATCTGCCCAAGCACTTCGACGTGACACGCTACCACTCGCTCGCCATCGAGCGCGAATCGCTGCCCGACTGCCTCGAAATCTCGGCGTGGACGGACGACGGCGAAATCATGGGCGTGCGCCACAAGACACTGCCCGTCGAAGGCGTGCAATTCCATCCCGAGTCGATCCTGTCCGAACAGGGTCACGCGCTACTCGAGAATTTCCTGAAGGCATCGAAAGCCGCGCACGAGGCCGGCATCGTGCAAAGCACGTAACACGTAACACGCGACACGGCACACCATGGCGCGGTAAGCCATGCAACGAACGACAGAGGCGCTCTCATGACCATCACTCCTCAAGAAGCCCTGCAGCGCACGATCGAGCATCGCGAGATCTTCCACGACGAGATGCTGCACCTCATGCGGCTCATCATGCGCGGCGACATGTCGCCCGTGATGGCCGCCGCGATCATCACCGGCCTGCGCGTGAAGAAGGAAACGATCGGCGAGATTGCCGCGGCAGCCACGGTCATGCGCGAGTTCGCGCGCCACGTCGAGGTGCCCGACAACACCCATTTCGTCGACATCGTCGGCACGGGCGGCGACGGGGCGAACACCTTCAACATCTCGACGGCGACGATGTTCGTTGCCGCGGCCGCGGGCGCGAAAGTCGCCAAGCATGGCGGGCGCGGCGTGTCGAGCAAATCGGGCAGCGCCGATGTGCTCGAAGCGCTCGGCGTCAACATCGATCTGCAGCCCGAACAAGTCGCGACGTCGATCGCCGAGACCGGCATGGGCTTCATGTTCGCGCCCAACCACCATCCGGCTATGAAGAACATCGCGCCGGTGCGTCGCGAGCTGGGCGTGCGCACGATCTTCAACATTCTCGGCCCGCTCACGAATCCGGCGAGCGCGCCCAATCAACTGATGGGCGTGTTCCACGCGGATCTCGTCGGCATCCAAGTGCGCGTCATGCAGCGCCTCGGCGCGAAACACGTGCTAGTCGTCTACGGCAAGGACGGCATGGACGAAGTGTCGCTCGGGGCAGCAACCTTGGTTGGCGAGCTGCGCGACGGCCAAGTGCATGAATACGAAATTCATCCGGAGGATTTCGGCCTGCAAATGGTGTCGAATCGCACGCTGAAAGTAGCCGATGCGAACGAATCGAAAGCGATGCTGCTCCAAGCGCTGGAGAACCGCCCGGGCGTCGCGCGAGAAATCGTGACGCTCAATGCGGGCACGGCGCTCTATGCCGCAAACCGCGTCGCGTCCATCGCAGACGGAATTGGAGTGGCGCGCGAAGCCATCGCCACCGGCCGCGCACGCGAGAAGGTCGACGAGCTCGCGCGCTTCACGCAGCAATTCAAGCAATAACGCCGCCATCCGGCATCAGCAAAGAAAGGGCTTCGTCCATGAGCGACATTCTCGAACGGATCATCGCCGTCAAGCGCGAGGAAGTACGAGCGGCAGAGTTGAGCGCGCCGCTCGAAGAACTGCGCCTCGAAGCATCGGCGCGCGATCTGCGCGATTTCGTCGGCGCACTGCGCGCCAAGCACGAGGCTGGGCAAGCCGCCGTGATCGCCGAAGTGAAGAAAGCGAGCCCGTCCAAGGGCGTGCTGCGCGAGCATTTCGTGCCGGCCGATATCGCGCGCTCGTATCAAAAAGGCGGCGCGGCCTGCCTGTCCGTATTGACCGACGTGCAGTTTTTTCAGGGGGGCGCGGCGTATCTCGAAGAAGCGCGCGCAGCATGCGATCTGCCCGTCCTGCGCAAGGACTTCATCATCGATCCGTATCAGATCGTCGAAGCGCGGGCGATGGGCGCCGATGCCATTCTGCTCATCGCGGCCGCGCTGCCGGTCACGCAGATGCAGGATCTCGAAGCCTTCGCACATTCCCTCGGGCTAGCCGTGCTCGTGGAGGTGCACGATCGCGACGAGCTGACCCAAGCGTTGACCCTCAAGACGCCGCTCATCGGCATCAACAACCGGAATCTACGGACGTTCGAGACGTCGCTCGACACCACGCTCGATATGCTCGACGCCCTACCGGACGATCGAATCGTCGTGACCGAATCGGGCATCTTGTCCCGAGCCGACGTCGAACGCATGCGAGCGAACGGCGTCCATACGTTTCTCGTCGGCGAGGCCTTCATGCGCGCCGACGATCCGGGTGCCGCGCTTTCGCACATGTTCTTCTGACTCGCTTTCGCCCCGGCGCATTCATTTTTTCGAGACGACTCATGGGCATCGAACGCGAAATCAAGCTGGCTCTGCCGCCCGAGCAGGCTGCCGCCGCCGACCGGTTCTTCGCCGCCACGGCCGGGGTGCCGGGGCGGGACGTCCCGCTCGCCAACCTCTACTTCGATACGCCCTCGCTGGCGCTCGCCGGCGCCAAGATCGCGCTACGCCTGCGCAAGACGCCCGACGGCTGGCTGCAGACGTTGAAGGCGGCAGGCACGGCCGAGGGCGGCATGCATCGCCGCCACGAGTGGGAAACGGCCGTCGCCGGCGAGTCGCTCGAAGTCGACGCGCTGGCAGCCGCTTGCGACGACGCGTCCGCTCTTGCAGCCCTGCGTGCGGCCGCGGCGGAACTCGGCGAGCGTTTCCGGACGACATTCGTACGGCGTCTTTGGCGATTCGAGTTCGACGGCGCCCGCATCGAGGCCGCGATCGATCGAGGCGAAGTCACCGCGCCCGCGAACGGCGAAACACGCCGCGATGCCATCAGCGAAATCGAGCTCGAACTGCTCGACGGCGACGAGCGCGCGCTGCATGCGCTGACGGCCACGCTTTCGGCCGCGGTGCCCGGACTGACACCGGAGAACGTGAACAAGGCGCAACGGGGTTATCGACTGTGCGCGCGATGAAGACGAGAACCCGGGCCGCGGCAGCCCGAAGCGACGACGCGCAAGGGTCGCTGCTGTTCGAGGCGACGGCCGACGCCGTGGGCAATCCGGCGCCGTCGTCCCGCACGCCCCAAGGGCTCTGCAAGCCGCTCGAATCCCAGTTCGACACATTGCCTCCAGCTTGGCGCGAGCACCTGGGCTCATTCATCGACAGCCATGCCTATCGCCCGCTCTGCGCCTTCGTCGATGCGCAAATCGACGCGGGGAAAACCGTCTATCCGGCCGAGGTGTTTCGCGCTCTGCGCCTGACGAGTCCCGACGACGTCAAGGTCGTCATCGTCGGACAGGACCCCTACCACGGCGACGACAAAGGCCACCCCCAGGCGCATGGGCTGGCGTTTTCAGTACCCTCGCCCGTGCGTCCGCCGCCGTCGCTGCGCAACATCTTCAAGGAAATCACCGCGGAATTCGGGTACGACATGCCGCAACACGGCTGTCTCGATGCCTGGGCCCGCCAAGGCGTGCTGCTGCTCAATACCGTGCTGACGGTGGAGCAAGGCCAGGCGGCCAGCCACGCGAAGCAAGGCTGGGAAGCCTGCACCGACACGTTGATTCATGCGCTGGCTCACCGGCACGAGCACCTCGTCTTCATGCTCTGGGGCGCTCATGCGCAAGCCAAGCGCGCGCTGCTCGACGCGCGGCCGCACTGCGTGCTCGAGGCCCCGCACCCCTCGCCGCTTTCGGCGCATCGCGGCTTTCTCGGCTGCCGCCATTTCCAGCTCGCCAACGACTATTTGACCGCGAACGGCCGCACGCCGATCGATTGGCGGCTGCCGGAAGCCGAAGGTTGAAGCGCGCCTAAGAAGCGACGCAACGGGGCGAATACAAAGCGCCGCGCCGCCCGGAGGCGGCGCGGCGCGTGCATATCGACGGCGATGACTTACGCTGCGGCTGCGATAGCCTCGCGTGCCGAGGCAAGCGCGGCGCCCGCTGCGTCCGGGCCGAGGTTCAGCCCTTCGGCATAGATGAATTCGACATCGGTGATGCCGATGAGCCCGAGGAAGGACTTGATGTGCGGCGTTTGGCTGTCATGCGACGTGCCGGCGTACTTGCCGCCGCGGGCCGAAACGACATAGGCCTTCTTCCCCTTCACGAGCCCTTCCGGACCGTTGGCCGTGTAGCGGAAAGTCACGCCGGCACGGGCGATCCAGTCGAAATACGTCTTAAGTTGCGACGAGATGCCGAAGTTATACATCGGTGCGCCGATGATGACCACGTCGGCGGCTTGCAACTCTTCGATCAGCGCATCGCTGCGAGCCACGATCGCCGCTTGCCCGGGCGAGCGCTGCTCGGCCGGCGTGAAGAACGCACCGAGCACCGCATCGTCGAGATGAGGCAGCGCATCGGTCAGCAAATCGCGCAGGACCAGCGCCGCGCCCGGGTTCGCTTGTTGCAGCGTCGCAGCAAGTTCATTGGCCAACAGCGTCGAGTTAGCGCCTTGCGAACGCGCCGCCGAATTCAGTTGAAGGATCGTGGTCATGTCGGGCTCCAAGTAGGCTTGCGCATCGTTGCGCGAGTGGTGCCATTGTCGCCATTGACCCGACACTGAAAAAGTAGGCTAGCGAGGACGCATTGTTGCAAAGATAGAACGATCACCCGCGCAACCAGCGTTCGCGGGCACGCCTTGAGGGCGCACCGCGTTTGTCGTCCGCCGCGGCCACCTTATAGCGCGTGACCTCGGGCGCGTCGAGTTTCACGCGCGCCACGCGCAGCTCGTCGCGCCGGAACGCATGAATGTCGACCGTCGCCCCCGGCATGTACCGGGCGAGCAAAGCGTCGAGGTTGGACCCGTTCACGCGCAGCCCGTCGACGGCGATCAGCACGTCCCCGGCCGACAAGCCCGCTTTCTGCGCGGCACTGCCGTCGTGTACGGCCGCCAACGTGCAGTCGGCGCCCGGACGGATGCGTGCACCGAGGGACGGTTTTCCGTTGCCGTTCTTGCCGTTGACGCTCCCCGGTTGCGGTTCGAGCGTGACGCCAAAGGGCTCGAACAGGGCGTCCAGCGGCAGATCGCGCGTGCCGTGCACGGCGTCTCGGAACAACGGCCCGAGGTCGACGCCCGTCGCTTCGGCGATCAGCGCTTGAACCTCGTCCTCGCCGACGCCGACCATTTTTCCGCTGTAGAAATGGCGACCGAACCTCTGCCAAAGCAGGCGCATGACATCGTCGAGCGACTTGCGATGCTCGGTGCGCGCGCGTATCGCCAAGTCGAAGGCCAACGCGACGAGCGATCCCTTTTGGTAGTAGCTGACGATTGCGTTCGGTGCGTTCTCGTCTTGGCGGTAATACTTGATCCAAGCATCGAACGAGCTTTCCGCCACGGTTTGCTTGAAGCGCCCGCTTGCACGCAGCACCCCGCCGAGCGTCTTGCCGATGAGAGCGAAATAGTCGACCGGCTCGATCGCGCCGCTGCGCACGAGCATCAGATCGTCGTAATACGACGTAAAGCCCTCGAACAGCCAGAGCAGCGACGTATAGTTCTCGCGCGAAAGATCGTACGGCGCGAATGCAGCGGGCTTGATGCGCTTGACGTTCCAGGTATGGAAGTACTCGTGGCTGCACAAGCCGAGGTAGGTCCGGTAGCCCTCCGACATCTCGGGCCGGCCCAGCACCGGCAGATCGGTGCGATTGCAGATGAGCGCCGTCGAGGCGCGATGCTCGAGCCCGCCGTAGCCGTCGCTGACGGCTTGGGTCATGAAGACATAGCGGTCGACGGGGGCTTTTTTCGTGCGAGGCTCGAATAGGGCGATCTGCGTCTCGCAGATGCGCTTCAAATCCGCCTGGAGCCGGGCCATGTCGACCGACACCGTGCGTCCCGCGATGACGATGTCGTGCGGCACGCCGTGCGCCTTGAACGTGCCGAGCGCGAAATGGCCGAGCGTGACGGGATGGTCGACGAGTTCGTCATAGTTCTGCGCGCGGTACTCGCCGAATCCGTATCGCTTCGTGCCGCGCGCCTCGGGCAAAGCCGTTGCCACGCGCCAGTCGCGATAAGCGGCCCCTTCGGGCTTGCGGATATCGACGATGCAGGCGGCTTCTTCGCGCCCCACCGGCAGCAAGAACAGGCTCGTCCCGTTGAAGAACCCCACCGTGTCGTCCAGGTGCGCCGTGCGCACGGACATATCCCACGCATAAACCTCGTAGCGCAGCGTGAGCGCTCCGCCCTCCTTCAAGGGCGCGGCTTGCCACGTCTGCTTGTCGGTCTTCTCGACGCGAACCTTGCGCCCGGCCTCGTTGAACGCGCTCAACGTGACGATGTTGCGCGCGAACTCGCGCACGAGATAGCTGCCCGGAATCCAGGTGGGCAGCGTAAAGCGCTGGCCGGCGGGGTCGGGATCGGCCAACGTAAGCGTGACTTCGAAAAGGTGAGCAGCGGGATGCTTGGCGACGACGGCGTAGCGGATGGGCTTCATTGGGTGGCGAAAGGGGTCCGGTATTCGTTCTCATTCGAAGCGCGGGCGCCGCTCAATGGGCGCGCGCCAGCGCGCCGTTCAGTTCGTCGGCCGACACGGCGCCGGGCAAACGACGACCATCGGCGAGGATGATCGTGGGCGTGCCCGTCACATTCAGGCCGTGTCCGAGCGCGAGATTCTTGTCGAGCACGGTCGTGTCGCAATTGGACGCCGTGCTGGCGGGCGGTCGATGGTCGACCATCCACGCTTCCCACGCCTTAGCGCGATCGGTCGAGCACCAGATCGCCTTCGACTTCGTCACCGAATCAGGCGAGAGCACGGGATACAAGAACGTGTAGACAGTGACATTATCGATGGACTTCAACGTCGTCTCGAGCTGCTTGCAATACGGGCAGTTCGGATCGGAAAAGACGGCCATGCGGCGGCTGCCGTTGCCCTTTACTACCTTGACCGCCCGATCGAGCGGCAGGCTGGCGAAGTCGACCTTGTTCAGATCGGCCAGATGCGCTTCGCTCAGATTGCTGCGTGTCTTCGTATCGACGAGATCGCCCGCGATCACGTAATCGCCGGTGGCATCGGAATAGAGCATCTGCGAGCCAAGATTCACTTCGTAGAGGCCAGGGATGGGCGCCTTCGCGATGCTCTTGATTTCGACTTCGGGCAAACGCGCCTGCAGCGTCGCCTTCAGCTTATCCGTGGTTTGATCGGCGCGAGCGGTGCAGCCGAGCGCGACGACGGCTGCGAGTGCAGCGACAGCCGCGATTCGCTTGGCGAGGGTCATGATGGTGTCCTTACAGTTCGGTTCAGGCGCCGCACGCGCTGTTGCGTGCGGCAAGTCCAGCACAAGTCTACCCGTCCCGCGCGCCGCTATCCGAGCGCCGCCGAAACGAGCCAGCGTTTGACGAATGGTTGCGCGCCGACGAACGACATGCCTGTATTGCGCACCGAGCGCGCGAGCGTGCCCGGCACGGAAAACAGCCGCTGCAAGCCGTCCGTCGCAAGCGTCAGTGCGCCGATGTCCTCACGCCGCGCACGCTCGTAGCGACGCAGCAATACGAGATCGCCCAGATCGCGGAAGGATTCCTTCGCGGCCAGCACGTCCGCCAGCGCGGCCGCATCCCGCAGCCCCAAGTTCATGCCCTGGCCCGCGAGCGGGTGAATCAGGTGCGCGGCATCGCCGATCAGCGCCACACGGGGCGCGATGAGCCGATCGACCGACTGCAGCGCCAGCGGAAAGCCATGTGCGGTCCCGACACATTCGAGCGAGCCCAGCCGCGCGTGCGTGACTTGCTCGACGGCCGCCTCGAGCTGAGCCGGCGCAAGCGCGAGCAAATCGCGCGCATGCGCCGTATCGGCCGACCATACAAGGGAAACATGCGAATCGGGCAGCGGCAGCAGCGCTACGATTTCGCCGTTGACGAACCACTGGTAGGCGGTTTCGCCATGGGGCTTTTCGGCCTTGAAGTTGGCGACGACGCCCGTCTGCCGGTAATCGCGCCGCGTCACATTCGCGCCCATCTGAGCACGCACCCACGAATGCGCGCCGTCGGCGCCGACCACGAGATCGGCCACCAGCACCTGGCCGCTTGCGAGCGCGAGGGTGGCGCAATCGGCTTTGACATCGAGCCCCTGTGCTCGCGTGTCGAACCAAGCCACCTGAGGCTGAAACCGCAGCGCCGCATCCAGCGCGTGTTCGATCAACGACGATTCGGCGATCCAAGCGAGCTGGGGCACCGCGGCTTGAAACGCGGAAAAATGGAGTTCGGCCAGCGCATCGCCGAACACGCGCATGTCGTAGACGGGCGCGAGCCGGTCGTGATCGAGGGCCTGCCAGATGCGCAGCCGCTCGAGCAGCGCCTGGGAGCTGGCGGAAAGCGCGTAAATGCGCGCGTCGAACGGGAGGTCGGCCGGGCGCGGCGCGGCGGGCTGCGCGACGAGGGCTACGCGCAACCCCGCTTGAGCCAGCGCGAGCGCGGCGCTCTTGCCGACGAGGCCGCCGCCGACGACGGCAACGTGGAACGTCTGATGATGGGCGGTCATGACGCGCAATTATAGTATGGCGAGCCGCATCTCCCTTCCCGGCTCGCACTGACTACGCTGCGCCGCAACACCGCAGCCACCGCCGCCCCTTGCAGACAAGAGGCGCACGCGAGAATGAAGTGCGCCACCCCTCCCGTAGGTCGCCCCCGCGGCAACGCGTAGTTTTCCCTCAAAAACTACGAAACGCTATTCAGTGCAGCCGATATCGATCGCGGATAGTTAGCGATACACCCAGAAATCCAACAACCCCTTCGACGCGCCCCTGTTTCGCGGCGGTGCAGCGTCGGCGTTGCTTTCGGAGGAACAATGGTCGCACCGACGGACTACCCTAGGCCAACCGTCCCGAATCCCACACCGGGCGTCGACCCGCAGCCGCCGGGCACGAAGCCGAAGCCCGTGGTGAAGCCTCCGGCTCAGACGAGCACCCCCAAGCCGCCCGACGCAAAGGTCATCGCAAAAAAGCTCGCGGCTGGGCAGGACCTCAAGGCCGGCGAGGCAATTCGTTCCGACAACGGTCAGTACGAGCTGCAAATGCAGAAGGATGGCAATCTCGTCCTCTACGATGTGGCGAACGGCAAGTCGCTATGGTCGTCGAATACCTCCGGCAGCGGCGCGCAAGTGGCACGGCTCGGCAAAGACGGCAATCTGCAGGTGCTCAACGGCGATCATGCGGTGTGGTCGAGCAATACGGCCGGCCATACCGGCGCGACGCTGACCCCGCAAGACGACGGCAATCTCGTGCTGGGTGTAACGCCCGCCACTGTGGGCAAGCCGCTGCCCGACGTGCCGGTGTGGAGTTCGAAGACCGACGCGCTGCCGATCGCCGTGGCCGGCCAAAACGGCGCGACCCAGCAGCAGGCCATTCCGACCCAGCCCACGCCCGCCGCCACGTTCGGGCCCGGCCTGCCCGAACTCGGCGTGCAGAACTTCACGATTCATTGCCCCGAATCGTCGACGGGATCGGCTTGGACGATCTTCGAGGATAACGGCGTCAAGGGCTTGCCGGGCACGTTGAACGACAACCTGGCCGCCACGCCCTACCTCGACCGAAAAGCCTTCGGCACACGAGCGGCCAACCCGCAAGACGCCGTCTATAAGATCCCGAACGGACAGCAGGTCACGATCCTCGATAAGAATCGCCTCGCCTATCTGGAACAGGAACGCACGCAGATCGCCGATGTCGAGCACGCGAGCAATCCCGACGACAAGGATAAGAAGACCGTCGCGCTCGCCAATACCATCGAGGACGAGCTCGACTACGCAGGCACGCAGCAGGCGTTGCCCGACCCGGATGCCCTGGCTCGATCGATCTCCGCTCGGGCCCCGGGCGACAAGGACTTTCAAACGGCCGTGCAGGCTGGGGTCGTGCTTTACAAGGCGCGTCTCACCGCCGAAGGGAGGACGGCCGACCAATTCGGCGCGATCCAGAAAGCGGCCGCGAGCGGCGACTGGGCCAGCGTCCGCAAGTTGACCGCGCAGCAGATCGCGGCCGGCGCCGACGGCACCACGGGTTCGACCGCGCTCGGCAAGATGCTGGCCAAAGGCGGCGTCTATTTGACCTTCGCCACCGGCGATCCCAAGTTCGCACAAAACGTGCGAGCCGGCATTGCCGACGCGCAGCAGCAAGTGCTGCTCGACAACCCGATCAGCCAAGTGCAAGCCGCGTATCAGAAAGGGGGCGGCGCGGCGGCGATGGCGGCGCTGAACAAGATCACCGACCCGCAAACGGCGCTGCCGGGCCAGGTCGCGCAGATCATGTCCGACCCGCGCATCCAAGGCGTGGTGAAGGACAGCCTCGACAAAGCCAACTGGTCGGACAGCAGCGCAAAGCAGATGATGAGCGATCTGGGCGCGGCCTGCCAGCACGCGATCGAAGCCGATCAGGGCGAACGCGGCAACGGCGCGAAGGCGGTCGACTCGATCGCCAAGCAGGTGCTTTCTGTGACCGGAAAAATCAACGCCACGCCGCACCTCATGGACGACCCGCAACCTACGACCCAGCTCTTCAAGAGCTTGGCGTCGCAAGGGAACGTATCGCTCGGGCTGGCCGTCGCGTCGCAAGCGACGCAGCAGGGCGACGACAGCGACGCCGCCAGCGCGATCGATGGGACACGCGCGGGCATCGACGTGTTCTCGGCGGACACCAAGTCGTTGAACGAGAAAACGGCCAAGGATGCGGCATTTCTCGCCGTGCCGCTGCACGATTTCGGCGGCAACAGCACGCCGGCCGAGCAAAGCGCTTATGTGCAAAAGCTCCTAGCAGACAACCCCTCCGAGGCGAAGACGCTCAACGACGACGGCGTGAAGCTCGCCACGCAACAAGAGCAGCTAGACGGCATGAAGATGGCGCTCGCCTCGTATTCGCCGAGCCTGAACGGCGTCGAGGGGTTCAATACGCCGGTCGCGCGCGAACGCACGCAGAATCCGACACTGCAGACGCCGTCGAAGAGCGTGATGGCGGCATTCGACAGCACGCCGGCCGTCGGCAATCAGAAGGACGCACCGGCGAACAGTTATACGAGCAACAAATCGCCGACCAACTATTACTGGCTGATGCGCTCGACGCGCAACGTCGCTTATCAGTCGATGGTGGCGTTCGTCGCCACCGATCCGTCGAAGCTGCCCGCGGCGTTCCAGAAATTCAGCATCAACAACCATATTCCCGACGGATTGAAATCGAAACTTTTCGCTCAAGACGCGAAGGGCTTGTCGTCGGGCTTCGTCAACGGCGGGCTCGTCGACCGCGCGAATAAGCTCTTGAGTTCGACGCTGTTCATGAGGAACGGCATGACCGTCATGGAGGGCTTCAACGTCGAGCCGCACAATGCAGCCGCCTGGATCGAGGACGGCAGCTACGCGTATCAGCACGAGGTGGTGGGACTGACGCAAGGCGCATCGGCGCTGCTGCCGCAAAATCTGTCGAAGATCCGCCCGGGCTCCGGCGCCACGGTCATCCAGAGCGTCTTCGATGCGAGCAAGAGCAAGATTCTCGACGCGCAGGGACTGAGCGATCCGATGAAACGCCTGTTCACCGGCGTGGCCGGCGCCGCGCTGCGCGACACGATGGACGTGGCCTACCTCGGCATCGATGCATCGAACATGGTGGAGTACGCCAAAAACGCCAGCTCGATCGCCGATTACGAGCGCTCTGTCGGCGATGGCATCAGCGCAGCCGGCGACCTCAGTTTCTTGATGGGCGCAGCCACCGGCGCGACGAGCGAGGCCGAGGTCGGTGCGTTGGGCGCCGATACGATATTGGGCTTGGGCGAGGGCGCCGTGGGCTGGACCGGTGTGGGCGCGGTGTTGATGCTCGTGGGCTCGGGCGTCTATACGATCGGCAGCGCCGAGGCCCATTCGCACACGTACGACAAGTACGACAAGCAGATGCTCGAAGCGATGGGCGTACATTCCGATGTCGCGGAACAATTGGCCAAGCACGCGTTCACCTTCAGCGGCGACGCGCCGACGGCGGGCCCGTTCCTCGCCGAGTACTTCAAGAATGCGCATGTCACGAACAAGGACATGGTCGCATGGCTGAACTCGATGACGCCGAGTCAAGCGGACAGCATGGCATCCGAGCTCAAGTCGATCGACGGCCTCTGGCAGAAGCATCCGATGAGCGAACTCGGGCCGCAGTTCGACAACTGGCTGCTTGCCAACCACATCATGCCGCCCGTTCAGCTCGTGGCCAACAACAACTGATGGGCTTCGACGCGGGCGACGACGCCCGCTTGCCGACGATTGCGCCGTATCCGACGAAGAACGGATTCGGCGCAACCCTGTCGTCGGCAAATTGGCAATACACCGAACGATTCCAATAACCTTTTCGATGCGCGCCCGCCTTGCGGCGGTGCGCCGTCGCCGCCGCTTTCGGAGTAACAATGGTCGCACCGACGGATTACCCCAGGCCCACCGTGCCGAACCCGACGCCCGGCATAGAGCCCCAACCGCCCGGCACGAAATCCAAACCGAACCCACCCGCACCGAAACCGAGCGCGCCCAAGCCGCCCGACGCGAAAGTCATTGCCGAGAAGCTGGCGGCGGGACAAGCGCTCAAGGCCGGCGAAGCGATTCGTTCCGCCAACGGCCAGTACGAGCTGGAGATGCAAAAGGACGGCAACCTCGTCTTGTACGACGCGGCGAACGGCAAGGCGCTCTGGTCGTCCGATACGGCCGGTAGCGGCGCGCAAATCGCAAAGCTCGGCACGGACGGCAACTTGCAGGTGCTCAACGGCGATCACGCGGTATGGTCGAGCAATACGACCGGACCCAATATCGAATCGCTGACCCCGCAAGACGACGGCAACCTGGTGATCAACGCCAACACGGCCACGGTCGGCAAGCCGCCGAAGGAGACGAGCGTCTGGAGCTCCAAGACGGCGGCGCTTTCCGTCACCGTCGCGGGTCAGGACGGATCGAAACAGACGCCGGCGGTCCCGACGATCCAGACGCCCGCGGTCAGCTTTGCGCCCGGCTCGCCGGAGCTCGGCATCCAGACCTTCACGATTCATTGTCCGGCGTCGTCCACGGGCTCGGCGTGGAGCATCTTCGAGAAAGACGGTGTAAAAGGCCTGCCCGGCACGCTTAATCAGAACCTAGCGGCCACGCCGTATTTGGATCGGCAGGCATTCGGCACACGCCCGGCCAACCCGAACGATGCCGTCTACAAAATCCCCGGCGGCCAGCAAGTCACGGTGCTCGACAAGACGCGGCTGCAGTACCTCGAGCAGCAACGCTCGCAGCTCGCAGACGTCGAACACGCCAAGAACGACGACGACAAAGCAAACCAAACCGTCAAACTCGTCGGCTCGATCGAGGACGAACTCGACTATGCCGGGACGCAGCAGGCCGTACCCGATGTCGACGCGCTCGCGAAGACCATTTCGGCGCGGGCGCCCGGCGACAAGGATTTCCAGCAGGCGGTTCAGAGCGGCGTCGAACTCTATAAGGCTCGGCTGCAGTCTCAGGGCCGCACGCAAGATCAGATCGGCCTGATTCAACAGGCCGCCGCCAAGAAGGATTGGAATCAAGTCACGCAACTCACCGCTCGGCAGGTGGCGAACAGCGTAGGCAAGGACACGGGCTCGAACGCCCTCGGCGACATGATGGGGCGCGGCAGCGTCTATGCCACCTACGCCGGCGGCGATCCGAAGTTCGCGCAGGCCGTCAAGGCTGGCGTCGCCCAGGCGCAGCAGCAAGTGCTCGTCACCGATCCGGTCAACCAAGTCGACGCCGCCCTGAAACAGCATGGCGGCGCGGCCGCGATGGCGCTGCTGAACAAAATCACCGACCCCAAGACCGCGCTACCGGGGCAGGTGGCGCAGATCATGTCGGACAAGACCCTCCAAGCCGACATCAAGCAAAGCTTGGAGAAGGCCGATTGGCGGGACGATTCGTCGAAGCAGATGATGAACGATCTGGCCTCGGCCTGCCAGCACAGCGTCGAAGCCGATTCGGGCGAGGTCGGCGCCGGAACCCAGGCAGTCAAGGACATCGCCGCCAACGTCGTGCCGCTCTACGACAAGATGAACGCGCAGCCGCAATTGATGGAGGATGCGCCCGCCGGTACGCAGCTTTTCACGAACTTAGCATCGAGCGGAAACGTGGCGCTCGTGCTGGCCGTCGCCTCCAAGGCGGGCGAGCTGGGTCGTCCGGACGTCCAGACCTCCGCCATCGACGGGGCACGCATCGGCATCGACCGGTTTTCGGCCCACAGCAAGGATCTGAAAAGCAAGACCGAGGAAGACGCTGCTTTTTTCAGCTATGGCTTCCACGATTTCGGCGGAAACAGCACGCCGGAACAGCAGAGCCAGTACCTTCAAAAAATGCTGCAGCAAAATCCCAAGGAGGCCAAGAAGCTCAACGACGACGGATTGGCCGACATCGACCAAGATGAAGACCTGTCTGGGATCCGGACTGCGGTTGCAGCGTTTTCGCCGGATCTGAATGGCGTTGAAGGATTCAACAATAACGTCGGCAACGAGCGCTTCGCCAACCCGACCCTGCACACGTCGTCCAAAAGCGTGTTGACCGCGTTGAACGACTCGCCGCAGATCGAGTCGAGCAATGCCGCCGCGACGGGCCCTTCGTCGGGCACGACGCCGACCAACATGCTTTGGCTCATGCGCTCGACGCGTAACGCGGCGTGGCAAGCGGGCAAAGTCTATTTAGGACTCAGGCCCGACACCATCAGCAATTTGAGCAAGAGCAACATCATTCCCGACGCGGTCAAATCCAAACTGTTCACCAAGGATGGGGCGGCGGCAAGCTGGGTCGTCAACCTGGCCGAACGATTCAATAAGGGGGTCAGCGGCAGCCTGTTCCTCGCGAACGGACAATTCCTCATGGGCGCCCTGGCGGGCGAGCCGCGCAACATCGGCAACCTCATCCAAGACGGCAGCTATATCGGACCGCATTTATTCTTCGGCGCAACGCAGTCGCTCAATGCCGTGCTGCCCGGTAGTCTGGAAACCGTCCGGCCATACTCCGGCAACACGGCGCTGCAAAAGCTCATCTCGGGACAGCAAGACAGGATTCTGGCGTCGGGCTTGAACGATTCGGTGAAGACCGCGCTGAACGGGGTGCTAGGCACCATGGCCAAGGATACGGTCGACGGCCTCTATCTCGGCGTCGACACGACCAACGCGATCTACTACTACACTCAGGGCGGCTCGGCGGGCAACTACATCCGAGCAAGCGGCGACACGATCAGTGCGCTCGGCGATGCTGCATTCCTGACCGGCGCGGCCGTCGATGCGGGCGTGCTCGGCGCGGACGGCGCGTTCCTCGGGATAGGGGCCGGCGCGATCGGATGGACGGGCGTAGGTGCGGCGCTGATGCTGGTCGGCGCGGGGATCTATACCATCGGCAACGCCGAAGCTCACTCGCACAAGTTCGACGGCGCGGACAAGGCGCTGCTCGAAGCGATGGGCGTGCACTCGGACGTGGCGGAGCAACTGGCCAAGCATGCCTTTTCGTTCAGCAAGTTCCCGCCCAGCGCCGGTGGGTTCTTCACGGATATATTCAAGGATCCGCAGGACATGGTGAACTGGTTCAATACGCTCACGCCCGACCAAGCGGACTCGATCGCGACCGACGTGAAATCCCTCGCACCGAAGTTCAAGGACGACCCGGCCGCGGCGATCAAATGGTTCCAAGACGACCTGCAGTTCTGGGACGTCAAGCCGCCGCCCGCCTCGCAGCTGGCAACCGGCTGAAGCTCGCACGGCGGCGACTCGAGCCGCCGCCGATGCGGCAACCGTGCGCCGGGCTCGGCGCGAGCGCGTTCGTTCGTTCGTTCGTTCGTTCGTTCGTTCGTTCGTCAAACGCTGCCTTCTTTTTCGATGACGAGCACGCGCGCTTCCCCGACCGGATGCGCCACGTGCTCCGTGCCGGCCGACGCGAAAAAGATGTCGCCCGCGCTCATCAACACCGAATGCCCCTGCCCGTTTTCGCGATAGTGCATCCGCACCTGCCCGTCCATGACGGCAAACACTTCCTCCCCGTCGTTCGTGTGCCATTCGTACGGTTGATCGGTCCAATGCAGGCGGACCGTGACGCCCCCCAGGTTGGCGATCTCGAGCGCGCCCCAGGCACGCGCGGCTGTGAAAGCGCGGCTTTCGATGAATTTCATTGGTGTGTCCTGACAAGATGAACGATGGCCCAGCGCCAATCGCCGATGATTGGCGCCGCACGATCATTGTTGGACAGCGCGCTTACCGAAAAAACCACCGTTCAAGACAAACTTAGGACCGATTCGGCCACGAAGGAAGTTACCCGGCGCGCGACCCTCGGCGCGCGGTACGCGCCTCGAGCGCCTCGCCCACTCGTGCACGGGCGCGAACGACGGACGGCGACTCGGCATCGTACTTGGCCCAGACTCGCCGCATGTGTCGCGCCGAACCGAAGCCGGCGCGCGCGGCCACGCTCTCCATATCGAGCGTCGAATGGGCGATCAACTCGCGCGCCAGCGCCACGCGCAACCGGTGAACGTAGTCGAGCGGCTGGCCGCCTGCATACCGCGCGAAAAGACGCGTCAGGTTACGGGCGCTCGTACAGGCGACATCGGCCATGGCCTCGACGCTCCAGTCGCGCGCCGGATCGGCGGCGATCGCATCTTGCACGCGATGCAAGGCCGGATGCAGGTGGTTGCGCCCCGCCACCCACGGCGACAATTGAGGATCGCCGCCCGCGCGCCGCATGTAGACGACCATCTCGCGCGCGACGAGCGAGGCCGTGCGCGGGCCGGCGAGTTCGGCAATCATCTGCAGCGTCATGTCGATCCCGGCGGTGATGCCCGCGCTCGTACTGACGAAGCCGTCGGTCACGTAAAGGCGGTTTTCGAGCACCTTCGCACGCGGCGCAATATCGGCCAACGCTTTCAACAAAGTGTGATGCGTCGTGCAACGACGTTCGTCGAGCAACCCGGCCCGCGCGGCAATTAAAGCCCCCTCGCACACGCAAAACACACGCAGGTCCGCCGATGCGGGCGGCGATTTACCCCCCATCGTGCGGGCAAGCCAAGCAACCGTCGCGTCGACCGCCTCATCGGCCTCGCGCCGGGCCGCCGCATCCTCGGGCCGCGTCACGCCGACGATGACGACGATAGCGCCGGCCGGCAAGGTCTCGGGAAGCGGGGCGATGCCGGAAAACGGCAAGCCTATCGAGGTCGGCGCATGGGGCGCGGGACCGATGAAATGCAGATCGAAGTACACATGGCCATGCGGCTCGCCCTCGCCTGCCATCGCTTCGCCCTGCAGGCAGGCGCCGAACGTCGAAGCGAGCCGCAGCGCGTCGGCCGGGCCCGCGATGTCGAGCAGCATGGCGTGGGCAGGTACGACGAAGAACACGGCCTGGCGCCGCACCGGGGGAGCCGTTTGGCCGCCGGGTGGACGGCGCGCACGCCGCGGTGCGCCGATTGGCGGCTCGGTCCGGCCGCCGGCCGCTTCGCTCATCCCGTCGCGCCGGCGTGCGCCGCGTGCAGCGGTTGCCCGTCGGACAGCGTGACCCGGTTGCGTCCCGTTGCCTTGGCGTCATAAAGCGCCTGGTCGGCCGCTCTCACGACAGTCGTCACGTCGCCGTCGGTCTCGGGCGTCCAAGCCGCCGCGCCGATACTTGCCGTCACGTGCCCGTACTCGCTCCCCACATGCTCGATCCCGAGCTCGCTGATGGCGATCCGAATTTCCTCGGCGATCGCAGCCGCGCCTTGCGGGGCCGTGTCGGGCAGCACGACGAGAAATTCTTCGCCGCCATAGCGAGCCGCGCTGTCGGCCGGCCGGCGCAGGTGTTCGCAGATACACTTGGCGACCGCGGTGAGCGCGTCGTCGCCGGCTTGGTGACCATAGACATCGTTGTAGGCCTTGAACCGATCGACATCGACGAAAAGCAGCGAGAAGACGCTGCGGGTCCGCCTCGCTCGCCGCCATTCCTGATCGAGGATTTCGCCGAGCGTGCGGCGATTGTTGAGGCCGGTCAGGCCGTCCGTGCGCGCGAGCAAGGCGAGTTCGGTCTCGGCCCGCATGCGCCGGCGCAATTGACTCGCCAATACGAACGCAAGCGCGACGAAACCCGCGGCGAACGCCGCCAACAGCGAGCCGATGACGAGCGTCCGACGCGTCCACGTCGCATAAATGTCCGACTCCGCTTCGGCCACCATGATGACGAGCGGCAGATGCGTAAGCTGCTTGTAGTAGTAGAACCTACGCACCCCATCGAGCGTCGATACATCGGTGAAGCTGCCCTCGGGGGCCGTGAGGAACCGGCGGAAGGTGCTGGCGCGGCTGATGTCGCGCCCGATGACTTTGGGATCGTAAGGCTGGCGCATCACCATGATCCCGTCGCGGCTGATCAATGCGACCGACCCGTGCGGCCCGAGCTGCAGCCCGGAGAACAAATTGTGGAAATAATCCAGCCGGATCGCAACCATGGCGATGCCGCCGAAGGAACCGTCCGGCTGCGAGATCCGCCGGCTCAATGCAATGCTTGGAGAGCCGGCCCGCAGTCGCGAGCGATAGGGGTCGCTCACGTAAAGCCCCGCGTTCGGATCATCGCGGTGAATCGTGAAATACCGACGGTCGGAGAAATTGAGAGCGGGGGGCGTTTCGCTCAGCGAGTCAAGCGTCACTTGTCCCTTGGCGTCGAGCACGAGGATGGACCCGAGATAGCTGGCCGTGGAAGCGCGATCGAACAGCGCCTCGTGCCGCAGCCGCGGGGAGGCGGCCGTTAGTTCGGGATCCTTAATACCGTCGATGACCGCTTGCAGCGAGAGCGCGTACAGCTCGAAATTACGTTCGATATCGCGTTCGGCGATCAGCGCCACGTTGCGCGAGGTTTCTCTCGCGCGCTCCAACGCGTCCACCCTCGCCTGGAGCACCACAATGCCGCACAGCGTCACCATGAAGGCGGCAATCGCCACCGCCCCCGCGACGATCGCCCGAGGCGTCAAAAGATCGAGCCGCAATCGTTGCCTCGAAAAGCCCTGCGGCTTAAGTCGAGCGTCCCGCGTGTCGTCGCTTGTCCCTTGCATCCCGGTCCCACGATAGAAAGAAGACTATCGGCGCGGCCGTTTGGCGCACGCGCCCGCAAGTTTAGCATCGGGGATGCACCCCGTGCGTCGCTGTTTCCGAACGCAATCGCTGCCGAAGACTACGAAAACTGAGCCTAGGCGCATGCAGATGCGTTCACTAAAGTGTGCCGACTTCTCGCGGTTTCACGTATCGGTTTTTCTTTCTTTGACAGGAGCATCGGAATGAGTTTGGCATCGGTTGGCGGCGGGTACGCACCCTCGCCCTACGAAGTAGGAAGTTCGGATTTCGCCAAGGCGCAGGCGGACATGGAGAAGCTGAATGCACTGAAGGTGACGGAAAAAGACTACAAGGACGCGAATGCAACGCACGGTTGGGGCGGCCTGTTCAACACGTTTTCGGACAAGTCGGCTAAGCAGGCCCTGATCAAGCAGCAGACCAAATTGGAAGACGACATCTCGAAGCACTTGTTCAAAATCGCCGCGGCGAACGAACGAGGTCAGGTTTCGCCGAGCCTCTTAAAGGCGGCGCAAGGCCTCGGCGACGACCTGCAAGGCCGTCTGACGCAGGACGAGAAAAACGCCGACGCCGCCGACCCTTCCGATCACAGTTCGCTGACGCAAGACGCTTATGATCGCGCCAACCCATTCGCAGACCAGAACTTTCAGGAAGCCCTCGCGTTCGGAAACAAGCCGGACGTGATTTCATTGTCGGACACGCCCGCGTTCATCAAACAGGTCAATGCGCTCGACACCAAAATCCGGGGCGACATCGACACCTATCAACACGGCGCGACTCAAGCGGACCGCGCCGCGGCCAAGGCGCAACTGTCCGGACAGGACCAGTCCAAACTGCAGAGCCTCTTCGACAAGGTCGACCAGCAAACCGGGTTCTTGCAGTTGACGACGCCCGGCGTCAGCGGCCCGAAGATCGCCTCGCTGCCGGACGGAGACCCGCAGAAGAACGCGTATCTCAAGCAGTCCGAAGATTTGATCAACCTTGTTCGCGACAACGGAACGCTATTTAACGACAACACGTTGCTCGGCAATGCGTTGAACGGGCAATAAGGCGGCCGCGTCATCCTCCGAAAAGGGCCGCGCCAGGCGCGGTCCTCCCCCCTTGCCCCGGCCCGCACGGCGCCCCGCCGATCCTGGTGCCCGAAAGCGTTACAATTACCTTTTTTCGAGCACGAAACGCCTAGCGAGCCGTCGAGCCAGCGCCGCGCTCCACCTGTTTCGTCGCTTCCCCGAATGCATCTTGCGGCTCCCGTCGCCCTGCCGGCCGGCAGATCGCGCCGTCAGCCAATCCGCCGCAAGCGCTTGATATGAAAGGTTTTCCATGAGCCTCAAATGCGGCATCGTCGGCTTGCCCAACGTCGGCAAGTCCACCCTGTTCAACGCCCTGACGAAGGCGGGCATCGCCGCCGAAAACTATCCGTTCTGCACCATCGAACCGAACGTCGGCGTGGTCGAAGTGCCCGACGCACGGCTCAAAGCGCTGGCCGAGATCGTGAAGCCCGAGCGGATCTTGCCGGCCGTCGTCGAGTTCGTCGACATCGCCGGTCTTGTCGCGGGCGCGAGCAAGGGTGAAGGGCTCGGCAACCAGTTCCTCGCGAACATCCGCGAAACCGATGCGATCACGCACGTCGTGCGTTGCTTCGAGGACGAGAACGTCATCCACGTCGCGGGCAAGGTCGATCCGTTGTCGGACATCGAGGTCATCAACACGGAACTCGCGCTGGCCGATTTGGCAACGGTCGAAAAATCGTTGACGCGCTATGCGAAGGCCGCGAAGTCGGGCAACGACAAGGAAGCCGTCAAACTCGCCGCCGTGCTCGAAAAGGCGCGCGCGCAACTTGACGGCGCGAAGCCGATTCGCGCGCTCGACTTGTCCGACGAAGAGATGGCGCTGCTCAAGCCGTTCTGCCTCATCACGGCCAAGCCGACGATGTACGTGGCCAACGTGAAGGACGACGGCTTCGAAAACAACCCGCATCTCGAAGCCGTGCGCAAGTACGCCGAAGCCGAGAAGTCGCCCGTCGTGGCCGTGTGCGCGGCGATCGAGGCCGAGATCGCCGATTTGGCCGATGAAGACAAGGAAGTGTTCCTTGCCGATATGGGTATGGACGAGCCGGGCCTGAACCGCGTGATCCGCGCCGCCTTCAAGCTGCTCGGCTTGCAGACGTACTTCACGGCGGGCGTGAAGGAAGTGCGCGCGTGGACGATCCACATCGGCGATACCGCGCCGCAAGCGGCCGGCGTCATCCATACGGATTTCGAACGCGGCTTCATCCGCGCGCAGACGATTTCGTTCGACGACTACGTCGCCTACAAGGGCGAACAAGGGGCGAAGGAAGCCGGCAAGATGCGCGCCGAAGGCAAGGAATACGTCGTGCACGACGGCGACGTGCTCAATTTCTTGTTCAACGTTTGAATGAGTTACGGCATGAGGTCCACTCCGGTCAGGGACGATGGGGCAAGGCCGCGCTCACCGCGTTCCTGACGCTCCTTGGCCACGACATCCAAGAACACCCGGAAAGGCTCCGCTCGATCTCCCCTGCTCTTGTTCAGCGCGTGCAAGCGCTAACCGAAAACGTGGAGATCGATCTCGACGCCAATCTCTCCGCAAACGATGAATAAATGTGGCAAGCCAAACGGCTGGGGCGCGCGTTAAACGGGTTCATCCACTAGCCACCCGCGTTCACCGGACAAATCCCGACGCTTCTAAGCTCGCGCCCCGCCGCCGTCCAACGCTCGATGGCTGCGACCGCGCTGCGCAACCCGTCCTCGGCGCGCATGGCCGCGCCTAGTTCGGCGGCGCGCGAGCGCGTCGTAGGCTCGGAAGCAAAATCGATCGCGCGCGCAAGCGCACCCGCATCGAGCGACTTTCCATCCACCGGTTTTGCCGCAGCCCCCAGCCGATTGAGCCGGTGCGCCCAAAAGAGTTGATCGCCCGCGAACGGCACGACGACCGACGGCGCCCCCGCGCGCGTGGCCGAATGCGTCGTGCCCGCGCCGCCGTGATGGATCACGAGCGACATACGTGGGAACAACCATGCATGCGGCGTATCGCCGACGACGCAGAAGTTCGCCGGCAATTCGGACGTATCGATTCCGCTCCACCCCGCATAGAACACCGCCCGGCGCCCACCGATCGCCTCGATCAATGATTTGAGCACATGCCGACGGTCGAATCCGGCCATGCTGCCGAAGCCCACGTAGATCGGCGGCTCGCCCCCGGCAAGAAACCGCGCGAGCGCTTCCGGGGGCGCCCAATCGGCCGGGGCCTCCGGCGCCGCCCATTGTCCGCAGACGAGCGCCTGCTCGGGCCAATCGGCGGGCCGCGGCAGCAGCGCGCGGGAAACGCCGTACACGATCGGATGATCGGTCCAGACGCGCTTGCGCGGCGCCAGCGCGCATACATCGACCCGCGCCGCGTTCGTCGCTCGGCGGAATGCCCGCCAAATAGCGGCGTTGACGAAGTTATGACTTGCACGGTTGAGAAAGCCCGGCACGATCGTCGGCGGCAAGAAAGGCGAGGCGAACGCCCGCGTGGGCGTAATCGGAATCATCGAGGCGCCGATCGCAGGAATACGCAGGCACTCGGCCACCGACAAACCCACGAACGAAGCAAGCGCCGACAAGATAATGGCGTCGCTGTCGCCTGCCGCGGCCTTGACTTCGCGCATCCACGCACCGGTGTGCGCGTCCGCGATGGAGGCCAGCGCGCGCGCCGTCGCTTGGGCGCCGCTGCGTTTGCCGACGATCGAACCGAGCGCCTCGTTCGGATCGAGCGCTTGCTTGATATCGCCGGACAGCGGCGCGCAGGGTACGCGCAGCGCATGCGCGGCATGAAGCGTGGCGCGGTCCGCCAGCAGGCTAGCGTCGTGTCCCGCATCGATCAGTGCGCGGCAAAGCGCGGCAAGAGGACGCGTATCGCCTTCTGTCCCGTACGTCACTACGGTAAATTTCATGGTTTTTCGTCGGCGAGCTTCGCGCACGCCTTACCCGTCAGTCAAAATAGAATACGACGTATATTAATGCGCATCGTGCATTTTTTCAGAGAAAACCGCGCATGACAACTGTCGATGACCTGGGCCGCCGGGAGCGTAAGCGTTTGCAGATGGTCGCGCATCTGGTCGGCGTCGCCGGCCGCCTGTTCGACACGCAGCCCTACGAGAGCGTCACGATGGAGCAGATCGCGCTCGAAGCCGACGTCGCCAAGCGCACGCTCTACAATCACTTCCCGACGAAGGAAGCGTTGCTGGCGCATTGGCTCGAGGCGGAACTCAAGCACGACCTCGAACGCCTGCTGCCGGAATTGAATCGGCGGCAAGGGTTCGGTTCTCGTGTTTTAGTGGAACTCGATGCGTCGGCCGACTGGTGCCAAAGGCATCCCGCGCACTTGGCCGCGTATCTGCGCCATCGGTTCCTCTCGCTGGGCGATGCGCCCCCCGCCCAACCGCCGTCCGCCGACCGCGGCGACATCGCCCTGCTCTGGCGCGCGTTGATCGTCGATGCGCAAGCGAGCGGGGAGATGACCCGCCGCTTTTCCGCGAACCAACTGACCACCTGGTTCCATCACCTCTATCTCGGTACGCTGATGCGCTGGCTCTTGGAGCCGACGATCGCGCTACGCGAGGAGTTCGCACACATGGTGACGCTTTTCATGGAAGGAACGATGCAGCGCGCCGGCGCGCCCACGCACACGCACACGGACGTCGGCCCGCAGTAGTCGCACTCGCCGCCCGCCGACATCCGCGCCTTTCGCTCACACCGGCAGCCGCTTTTTCGGCCGCCGGCACGCATGCCGCGACGCATGCCCGGGCCGGTTGATAGAATGTCGCCTGACAGGCGCTCACGCTTCCCCGTTTCACCTTCATTCACCCGCACGCCGCTTCGCTCGCGAAGCCGGCGTCCACGTTCGTTCATTCACGCACATGGCCCAATACGTCTTCACCATGAACCGGGTCGGCAAAATCGTGCCGCCCAAGCGTCAAATCCTGAAGGACATTTCGCTGTCGTTCTTCCCCGGTGCGAAGATCGGCGTGCTCGGCCTCAACGGCTCGGGCAAATCGACGCTCATACGCATCATGGCCGGCGTCGATCGCGACATCGAAGGCGAGGCGACGCCGATGCCGAACCTTAATATCGGCTACCTACCGCAAGAGCCGCAGCTCGACCCCGAAAAGACCGTGCGCGAGGCCGTCGAAGACGGCCTAGGCGACGTCTTTCAGGCGCAGAAAAAGCTCGACGAAATCTACGCGGCCTATGCCGAGCCCGACGCCGATTTCGATGCGCTCGCCGCCGAACAGGCGAAGTACGAGGCCATTCTCGCGACGAGCGACGGCGGCAGCGCCGAACAGCAGCTCGAAGTGGCCGCCGACGCACTGCGCCTGCCGCCGTGGGACGCCAAGATCGCGCATCTGTCGGGCGGTGAAAAGCGCCGCGTCGCGCTGTGCAAGCTGCTGCTCGAAAAACCCGACATGCTGCTGCTCGACGAGCCGACCAACCACCTCGACGCCGAATCGGTCGAGTGGCTGGAGCAATTCCTCACGCGCTTTCCGGGCACCGTCGTGGCCGTCACGCACGATCGCTACTTCCTCGACAACGCCGCCGAGTGGATTCTCGAACTCGATCGCGGTCACGGCATCCCCTGGAAGGGCAACTACAGCAGCTGGCTCGACCAGAAGGAAGACCGCCTGAAGCAAGAAGAAGCGTCGGAATCGGCGCGGCAGAAGGCCATCAAGAAAGAACTCGAGTGGGTGCGCCAAAACCCCAAGGGGCGCCAGGCCAAATCGAAGGCCCGGATCGCCCGCTTCGAGGAACTGTCGAGCCAGGACTACCAAAAGCGCAACGAAACCCAGGAAATCTTCATTCCCGTGGGCGATCGGCTGGGCAACGAAGTCATCGAATTCAAGAACGTCAGCAAGGCCTACGGCGACAGGCTGCTCATCGACAATCTCAGCTTCAAGATGCCCGCGGGCGCCATCGTCGGCATCATCGGGCCGAACGGCGCCGGCAAGTCGACGCTGTTCCGCATGCTGACCGGCCGCGAAACGCCGGACTCGGGCGAAGTCGTGATGGGGCCGACGGTCAAGCTCGCCTATGTCGATCAAAGCCGCGACGCGCTCGACGGGTCGAAAACGGTATTCGAAGAGATTTCGGGCGGCGCCGACATATTGACGGTGGGCAAGTACGAAACGCCGTCGCGCGCCTACATCGGCCGCTTCAACTTCAAAGGCTCCGATCAGCAAAAGAACGTCGGCAACCTATCGGGCGGCGAACGCGGCCGGCTGCACCTGGCCAAGACGCTGATCGCGGGCGGCAACGTGCTGCTGCTCGACGAGCCGTCGAACGATCTGGACGTCGAAACGCTGCGCGCGCTCGAAGACGCCCTGCTCGAATTCGCCGGTTCGGTCATGGTGATCTCGCACGATCGCTGGTTCCTCGACCGTATCGCCACGCACATTCTGGCGTTCGAAGGCGATTCGCAAGTCGTGTTCTTCGACGGCAACTATCAGGAATACGAAGCGGACAAGCGCAAGCGGCTGGGCGAAGAAGGCGCCAAGCCGAAGCGCCTGCGCTACAAGCCCATCTCGCGCTAGCCGCGGTCAATCTCCTAGGGCAAATCCGAGTTCTCGTAGCCTTGCCGCCGTGGCCCCGGCATCCGTGTGATGGATGCCGTGCCAGCCGGCAGCCGCGGCGGCGTGCGCGTTCTTGACGTTGTCGTCGATAAAGACGATTTCGCTCGGCGCGACGCCCGGCATGTGACGCTCGATGCGCGCGAACGTTTCGGCATAAATGCGCGGATCGGGCTTCACGAGCTTCACGCGTCCCGACACGACGATGTCGCGGAAACGGCGCAAGACGCCGAAGTGCTCCCACGCGTAGGGAAACGTTTCGTCCGACCAATTCGTGAGCCCGAACAGCGGCACATTGGCGGCCTCCAGCCGATCGACGAGCCGCACCCCCTCATCGATGACGCCGCCGATCATCTCTTCCCACCGCTCGTAAAACGCTCGGATGCGGTCGGCCTCATGCGGAAAACGCCCAATGAGTTCCTGGGTGCCCAATGCAATCGGCTGGCCACCATCTTGTCGCACCACCCAGTCCATGGTGCAGACTTCCGTCAGAAAGCGCCGGCGCTCGTCAGGGTCGGGAATCAGCTTGCGGTAAAGGTAATCGGGGTTCCAATCGATCAGCACCCCGCCGAAATCGAAAACGACCACCTTCGGCTTCATATCGACTCTCACTTTCGAATCCACGTTCGAATCGCCCGAACGAACTAAAGGGGTTGCGTGCGCGTATCGAGCCAGCGCTTCGCCTCGCCCGACACATGGCGGCCGACACGCTCGCGCACCGTCTCGTGATACGCGTTCAACCAGCGCCGCTCATCCTCGCGCAGCAACGAAGGCATCACGCAACGCGTGTCGATCGGGCACAGCGTCAGCGTCTCGAAGGCGAGGAACGCGCCGAACTCCGTCTCGCCGTCAGCGCGGTTCAGCACGAGGTTTTCGATCCGCACGCCCCACTGACCGGGCCGATAGACGCCGGGTTCGACGGACGTGATCATGCCTTCTTCCATTGCCGTATGCGGCTCGGGCTGCGCGTAATGCGAAATCACCTGGGGCCCTTCGTGTACGTTCAGGAAGTAGCCCACGCCATGGCCCGTGCCGTGACCGTAGTCGCAACCGGCCTCCCAAATCGGCGCGCGCGCGATCGCGTCGAGCATGGGGCTGCGGATGCCGCGCGGAAAGCGTGCCCGCGACAACGCGATCATGCCTTTGAGGACAACCGTGAAATCGCGCTTCTGCGCCTCGCTGACCACGCCGACGGGTACGACACGGGTGATGTCGGTCGTCCCTAAGACATACTGGCCGCCCGAATCGATAAGGAGCAGGCCGTCGCCTTCGATGCGCGCGTGCGATGCCGCCGTTGCGCGGTAATGAGGCATGGCGCCGTTGGCGTTGAAGCCCGCGATCGTGGCGAAACTAGGCGAGACGAAGCCGCTTCGGCGCGCGCGCGCCGCCGTAAGGCGTTCGTCGATCGTGAGTTCGGTGATCGTTTCGCGGCCGAGCGCGTGCTCGAACCAGGCGAAAAACTCGGCCAACGCCGCGCCGTCTTGCTCCATCGTCGCGCGTACGCGTTCGGCTTGTTCGGGCGTCTTGCGCGACTTCGCGAACGTGGACGGGTTCACCGCTTCGACGACGCGCACCGACGCCGGTACGGCCTCGCGCAGGCCGTACGTCACGCGGCGCGGGTCGATGAGGAGCACGGCGCCCGGCGGTAACGCGGCGAGCGCCGCCGGCGCGTGGGCGTACGGCGCCACGCCGATGCCGTCGGCGGCCAGCGCTTCGACGATAGGCCGCGGCGCCTTGCCCTCGCCGACGAAGAGCGTCGCCTCGTCCTCCCCGATCAGCACGTGCGCGACGAAAACGGGATTGAAATTGACGTCGGCGCCGCGCAGATTCGTGAGCCAAGCGACGTCGTCGAGCGTGGAGACGAAATGCCACTTGGCGCCATGTTCGCGCATCGATGCGCGCACGAGCCGCAGCTTGTCGGCCCTGGCAACGCAGGCATCGCCCAATGCATGCTCGTAGACGGGGCTGGTCGGCAGCGTCGGGCGATCCGTCCATACCGACTCCAGCAGATCGAGACCGGTGACGAGTTCGATCCCGCGCTCAACGAGCGCCTCGCGCAGCATGCGCTCGGCGGCGAGACCGAGCACCGCGCCGTCGACGCCGGCTCGCGCGCCCGCGGGTAGCCGCTGCGCGAGCCAAGTGACGTGGGCCGGCTGCTGCGGCCCCGCGTCCAATTTCATCAGGTCGACGCCGGTCCCGGCAAGCTGCGCCTGAGCCTGGACCCAGTAGCGGCTGTCCGCCCATACGCCGGCGAAATCCGCCGTGACGACGAGCGTGCCCGCCGAGCCCGTGAAGCCGGATACCCACTGGCGAGCCTGCCATCGCTCGGGCAGATACTCGGACAAATGGGGATCGGATGAGGGTATGACGTAAGCCGCGAGTCCCGCGCTCGCCATCGCCTCGCGCAGCCGGGCGAGGCGGCCGGCAACGGGCGAATCGGAAGAATCGTGCGCAACGGGAGGAATCGAACGATCGTTCATTGGACGTTAAATTAGACGTTAAGCTGGGTTCAACGACGGGAAGCCAAGCCGACCGCCACGGCGACGGCAAGGATCGCAAGGCCCGTACAGACAGGCCATTCGAGCGTCTCCCCGTCGAGGAAGAGGCCGGACACGCTACCCGCCATTTTCGCGGTGCAGGCGGTCGCGACGCCAGCTATCAAAGCAATGAGCAAGCCTTGGCGCGCGGCGCGCCGCAGCGGATGCAGCCACCAGCCCGCGAGCCCGACGGCGAGGCCGAGAACGATGATGCCCGGCCAGCCCATCAGCGCCCTCCCGCGCCATGCGTCATTTCGTCGCCAGGCGAGGGGCCGCTCGGGGAACCGCCAAGTTGCATGGTCAATCTCTTATCTTCTCTATTCAAAATGGTAGCGCCGGCCCTCGCGAGCCCTCGCCCATGCGGGCGTCGGGTTGCGCAAGCTCAACGAGCCGCGGGGTGGAACCGCTATAATAACCGGCTGAAATATGAGCGCCGCCCGCCGAATGGGGCGGCCACCCGCACCCCACGTATGCAACTGCTCACGATCGGAATCAATCACCACACCGCGCCCGTAGCGTTGCGCGAGCGCGTGGCGTTTCCGCTCGAGCAGCTCAAACCGGCGCTGGACGCTTTCCAGGGGATCTGGCGCGGGCGCTCGTCGCTCGCGGCGCCCGAAACCGCGATTCTCTCCACCTGCAACCGGACGGAACTTTACTGCGCCACCGACGACCGCGCCGCGCGCGACGCCGCGCTGCAATGGCTGTCGAGCTATCACGGCCTATCGGTAGACGAGTTGGCGCCGCATGTCTATGCGTTGCCGCAATCGGAAGCGGTTCGGCACGCATTTCGCGTGGCCTCCGGTCTCGATTCGATGGTGCTCGGCGAAACGCAGATCCTCGGGCAGATGAAAAGCGCCGTGCGCTCGGCCTCCGAGGCCGGCGCGCTGGGCACGTATCTGAACCAGCTGTTTCAGCGCACGTTCGCGGTCGCGAAGGAAGTGCGCGGCACGACCGCCGTCGGCGCGCAGTCGGTATCGATGGCGGCCGCGGCCGTGCGGCTTGCGCAGCGCATTTTCGACAAGATCTCGAGCCAGCGCGTGCTGTTCATCGGCGCGGGCGAAATGATCGAGCTTTGCGCGACGCACTTCGCCGCGCAAAGCCCGCGCGAGCTCGCGATCGCGAACCGCACGGTCGAGCGGGGCGCCAAGCTGGCCGAGCGTCTGGGCGGTCAGGCCATGCCGCTGGCGGATTTGCCCGCGCGTATGCACGAGTTCGACATCATCGTTTCGTGCACCGCCTCGACGCTGCCGATCATCGGGCTCGGCGCCGTCGAGCGCGCCGTCAAGGCGCGCCGCCGCCGCCCGATCTTCATGGTCGATTTGGCCGTGCCGCGCGACATCGAGCCGGAAGTCTCCGAACTACAAGACGTCTTCCTCTATACGGTCGACGATCTCGGTGCGATCGTGCGCGAAGGCAATGCCTCGCGCCAGGCCGCCGTGGCACAAGCCGAGGCGATCATCGAAACGCGCGTGCAAGGCTTCATGCAATGGCTCGACGCGCGCAGCGTCGTACCCGTGATTCGTCACATGCACACGCAAGCCGATGCGCTGCGCCGGGCCGAACTCGACCGCGCGATGAAAATGCTCGCGCGCGGCGACGATCCGGCCGTGGTCTTGGAAGCGATGTCGCAAGCGTTGACGAACAAGCTGATCCACGGGCCGACCCACGCGCTCAACCGGGCGGGCAGCGACGAACGAGCGACGCTCATCGATCTGCTGAGCGGTTTCTACGGGCACGCGAAGCCGTCCGATCCCTCGGATCGTTAGCGACGCTCCCCGCGTCCGCGCACATCGCGCCCTGCGCAGTCCGATCCATTCACCTCTTTCCGGGGAGCCTCGCTCCGCACATGAAAACGAGCATGCAACACAAGCTCGACCAGCTGACGACGCGGCTGGCCGAACTGAACGATCTTCTCGCACGCGGCGACGTGACGGCCAATCTCGATCAATACCGCAAGCTCACGCGCGAGCACGCCGAAATCGGTCCCGTCGTCGAGCACTACGCCCACTGGCGCCAGGCGCGCAGCGATGCGGCGACGGCGCAGGAGCTGATGGCCGATGCGTCGATGCGCGAGTTCGCCGAAGAAGAAGTGCGCGCCTCCCGCGACAAAATGGAGCGGTTCGAGGAAGATCTGCGCAAAATGCTGCTGCCGAAGGACCCGAACGACGACCGCAACATCTTCCTCGAAATTCGAGCGGGAACCGGCGGGGACGAATCGGCGCTGTTCGCGGGCGATCTGCTGCGCATGTATCTGCGCTACGCCGAGCGGCAGCGCTGGCAGGTCGAGATGATGTCGGCGAGCGAATCCGACCTCGGCGGCTACAAGGAAGTGATCGTGCGCATCGCGGGCCAGGGCGCCTACTCCCGGCTCAAATTCGAATCGGGCGGCCACCGTGTCCAGCGTGTGCCGGCCACCGAAACCCAAGGCCGCATCCATACGTCGGCCTGCACGGTCGCGGTCATGCCGGAAGCCGATGAGATCGGCGAGGTCGAGATCAATCCGGCCGACCTGCGCATCGACACGTTCCGCGCGTCAGGGGCGGGCGGTCAGCACATCAACAAGACCGATTCCGCCGTGCGCGTGACGCACTTGCCGACGGGCATCGTCGTCGAATGCCAAGACGACCGCTCGCAACACAAGAACAAGGACCGTGCGCTGAAGGTGCTCGCGGCGCGCATCAAGGACAAGCAATATCACGAGCAGCACGCGAAGGAAGCGGCGACGCGTAAGAGCTTGATTGGCTCAGGCGACCGCTCCGAACGCATCCGCACGTACAACTTCCCGCAAGGCCGGCTCTCCGATCACCGGATCAATCTGACGCTGTACAAGCTCGACGCGATCATGGACGGCGATCTCGACGAACTCATCGCGGCGCTCGTCAGCGAGCATCAAGCTGAGTTGCTGGCCTCTCTCGGCGACGCGGAATGACCCTCTCGCTCGCTCCGGTCCCCGCACGGCAAGCATCGTGACCTCCGACTCGAGCACGCCCCCCTTCGCGACCGCGAGCCTTGTGCTGCGCGCGTCGCCGCTGTCGGCGCTCGAGGCGCGCGTTCTGCTCGGGCACGCGCTCGGCTGGCGACGCACCGAACTCATCACGCGCGGCGACGAGCCGATCGGCGACGCCGCGCTCGCCCGCTACCGCGCGCTCGAGGCGCGGCGCATGGCGGGCGAGCCGATCGCGCAAATCGTAGGGGCGCGCGAATTCTACGGGCTCACGTTCGACGTCACGCCCGACGTGCTCATCCCCCGCCCCGAAACCGAACTGCTCGTCGACACGGTGCTCGAGGCCATTGCGCCGATTCCCCATGCGCGCGTCCTCGACCTCGGAACGGGCAGCGGCGCGATTGGGATCGCGATCGCGTCGGCCCGGCCGGACGCCCGCGTCTGGGCTGTCGACCGCTCGCCGCAGGCGCTGGCCGTCGCCGCGCGAAATGCCGCGAAGCTGCTCGACCCGGCTCGCCCGGGCGGCCCGGTGTCGTGCTTGCAGGGCGATTGGTACGTCGGCCTCGCGCCCGCGCTGGCGGGGTCGTTCGACATGATCGTGAGCAATCCGCCCTACATCGCAGTCGGCGACCCGCACCTCGATGAAGGCGACCTGCGTTTCGAGCCGAGAGGGGCACTCACGGACGAGGCCGACGGGCTCTCGGCCATCCGCACGATCGTTGCCAGCGCGGACGCGTTCCTGTGCGCACAAGGGCAGATCTGGATCGAGCACGGCTACAACCAAGCCGCGGCGGTTCGAGCCCTCTTGAGCGCGGCTGGCTTCACGAACGTCCGATCCCTGCCCGATTTGGCGGGAATCGACCGTGCAACAGGCGGCTCGCGCCGTTCCCGTTAGTCCGATCCGCAACTATGATCGATTGATGCACATTCCGTACTGATATGATCTACCTTCGCCCGTCAGGGGCGGGCCGGCGCCACGCGCCCCCTTTCGAGTCACTCAAACGGAGCCCACGGTGAAGCGCGTCCTGACCCATTTCGGCAAACGTTTGACTGTTCGCGGGACCGACCTTCGCCCGGAGGATTCGGCCGAAGCGACGCAAAGCAAGCTCGCGCGCATCGCGCTCGTCGAAGCGTCGGCGTTCGTCGCCCTGCTCGGTTGCGACGGCACCGTGCTGGAGAGCAACCGCAGCACGCTCGGGCGGGTATCGCTGCCGCGCGAAACGCTCATCGGCAGCTCGCTCGCCGGTGCGTTTTGGGGAGCGGCGGAGCACCGCGATACGCGCGAGGCGCTCGAGCAGGCTGTCGTGCGCGCCGCTGCGGGTGAAACCGTGCGATTCGACCTGACGTTGCCCAGCGCGCGTACGGAAGATCGCCGCGAAATAGCCGACGCCGCGCTGCGCCCCGTGCGGGACGACGAAGGCGCGATTGCTTTCGTCCTGTTCGAAGCGCGCGAGGCCACACAGCAGCGCCGCAACGAGGCCGCGCTGCGTGCCGCGAACCAAGCGCACGCCAATCGCGGCAATGAAGCGTCGGCGCAATTGCAGCAGACCGAGCAACGGTTCCGGCTGCTCGTCGACAGCGTCGTCGACTACGCGATCTTCATGCTCGACGTCGACGGCTACGTCACGAGCTGGAACGCGGGCGCACAGCGTATCAAGGGCTATAGCGCCGAGGAAATCGTCGGCCAGCATTTCTCGCGCTTCTATACGGAAGAAGACCGGCGCAACGGCGTACCCGGGCAGGTGTTGAACAGCGCCGTTCGGGCGGGCAAGTTCGAAGGCGAAGGATGGCGCGTGCGCAAAGATGGGTCGCGGTTCTGGGCCAACGTGCTGCTCGATCCGATCGTGGGCCCCGCGGGCGACGTCATCGGCTTTGCGAAGGTCACGCGAGACCTCACCGAAAAGCGCAACATCGAAGCACAACTGCGCCAGTCGCAGAAGATGGAAGCCATCGGCCAGCTCACGGGCGGCATCGCCCACGATTTCAACAATCTGCTCCAAGTGGTGATCGGCAGTCTCGAAGGGCTCCAGCGTCGTGGCGGCGCCCTTCTGCAATCGCCGGCCGGGGCGGACCTTCAGCGCTTCGTGGACAACGCGCTGCGCGGCGCTGACCGCGCAGCGAATTTAACTCGACGTTTGCTCGCGTTTTCGCGGCGGCAAACGCTCGACGCCAAACCGACCGATATCGGCAAGCTCGTCTCCGGCATGTCGGACCTGCTTCGCCGCACGCTCGGCGAGGCGATCTCGATCGAGACCGTCAACGCGGCCGAGCTCTGGCACGTGTCGATCGACAGCAACCAGCTCGAAAACGCCGTGTTGAATCTGGCCGTGAATGCCCGCGATGCGATGCCGTCCGGCGGCAAACTCACGATCGAGACGGCTAATTGCAACCTGGACGAAGCGTATGTCTCGCGCTTCGACGGGCTGGAGGCTGGGCCGTACGTGATGGTCGCCGTGAGCGACACGGGCATGGGCATGACGAAGGACGTGATCGAGCGCGCGTTCGAGCCGTTTTTCACGACCAAGGAAGTCGGCCATGGCACGGGGCTCGGTCTGAGCCAGGTCTATGGCTTCGTCAAGCAATCCGGCGGACATGTGCGCGTCTACAGCGAGGTGAACGAGGGCACCACGGTCAAGCTGTACCTGCCTCGCCTGACGAGCGACGTTGCGCAAGCCGAACGCGTCGAGCGGCGGTCGGTTCCGGCCAGCCGCGTCGGTGAAACGATTCTGCTGGTCGAAGACGACGAAAGCGTGCGTGCATCCACGAGCGACATGCTGCGCGAACTCGGCTACCGTGTGGTCATGGCGGCCGACGGCGCAAGCGCGCTGCGTCTCGTGGGTGAGCGCCCCGATATCCGGCTCTTGTTCACGGACGTCGGCTTGCCCGGCGGCATGAACGGGCGCCAGCTCGCCGACGCGGCGCGAGCGACGCGCCCCGATCTGCCCGTGCTGTTCACGACGGGCTACGCGCGCAATGCCATCGTCCACCACGGCCGGCTCGATCCGGGCATCCACTTGCTGTCCAAACCGTTCACGTACGCCGAATTGGCGAACAAGCTCAGCCAGATGCTGGCGGCCCCGTAGACGCGGCATCGGCCCGCGCGGGAGAAATCCGCTATCATTTCGCTCTATCTTTTCCCGTTTCGCGCATCGCGAAGACACAAGGTCAGTCATGGATACGCAACAACGCATCAAGCAAATCGTCGATGAAAACGCCGTCGTCCTTTTCATGAAGGGCAATGCGCAGTTTCCGATGTGTGGATTTTCGGGCCGCGCCGTACAGATTCTGAAGGCGTGCGGCGTCGACCAATTCAAGACCGTGAACGTGCTCGAAGACGAAGAAGTACGCCAGGGCATCAAGGAATTCTCGAACTGGCCCACGATCCCGCAGCTTTACGTCAAGGGCGAATTCGTCGGCGGCTCGGACATCATGATGGAGATGTACCAATCGGGCGAACTGCAGCAGCTTTTCGCGGCGGCCTGATCGTGCATTCGCGCGCCCGGCGTGTCGCCGGCGCGCTCGCTCCCGATACTCCCGCCATGTCCCCTGCCAGTGCGCCTTTGCGCCGGTTGATCGTCGCGATCACGGGCGCGACAGGCGCGATCTACGGCGTACGCCTGCTCGAGACGATGCGACGCATAGGCGGCGTGGAGACCCATCTCGTCGTGTCCAGTGCCGGCTGGCTCAATGTTCAGCACGAGCTTGAGCTGACGAAGGACGACGTCCATCCGTTGGCCGATGTCGTGCATAACGTGCGCGACGTGGGCGCCAGCATCGCCTCCGGTTCGTTCTCGACCGACGGGATGATCGTCGCGCCATGCTCGATGAAAACGCTCGCGAGCGTCGCCCACGGCATGTCCGACAATTTGATCGCCCGCGCGGCGGATGTGACGCTCAAGGAGCGGCGGCGTCTCGTGCTGCTTGTGCGCGAAACGCCTTTGAATTTGGCGCATCTGCGCAATATGACGGCCGTCACCGAAATGGGCGGCGTGATCTTCCCTCCATTGCCGGCGTTTTATAACCGGCCGGCGTCGATCGACGCGATGGTCGACGATACGTTGGCGCGCGTGCTCGATATGTTCTCGTTAGGACCGGCGCAGGCTGCGGCATGGCCTGGGTTGCGCGGCGAAGCTTGAGTGCGCGGGCTTACCGTGGATTCGCAACTGCCGTGAGACGGTTCGTTTCCTGAAAGCCGGTTTATCCCCCCGAGCCTCCGGTGTAGATTTGCGACAGCCGTTAGCGCTTCAGCGCTTACGGATGTCCCATGCAAAGCTGCGACAGCCGTTAGCGCTTCAGCGCTTACGGATACCTCGTGCAGCCTCACCGGCAATTACTCGTTCCGGCCCTAACCATGTCCCGCTTACCTTCGCTCTTTCTCTCCCACGGCGCGCCGACGCTGCCGATCGACCCGTCGATGCCCTCGGGGGAATTCGCCGCACTGGCGGCGCAACTGCCTCGCCCGCGCGCGATCTTGATGCTGTCCGCGCACTGGGGGACGGATCAGCCAATCGCCAGCACGGCCGAAGCGCCGGAGACCATCCATGACTTCTACGGCTTCCCCCGCGCGCTTTACGAGCTACGCTACCCCGCTCCCGGGGCGCCGGACCTCGCGCGCAGGGCGGCCTCGCTGCTCGGCGCCGCCGATATTCCCGCGCTGACCCAGCCGCACGGCCTCGACCACGGCGCATGGGTGCCGTTGCTGCTGATGTTCCCGCAAGCGGACGTGCCCGTCGCGCAATTGTCGATTCAGCCCCATCGAGATCCCGCTCATCATTACGCGGTGGGCCGGGCATTGCGCCCTTTGGCCGAGGACGGCGTGCTCATCGTCGGCTCAGGCCAGATCACGCACAATTTGCGCGCGGCCGACTTCGGCGCAAAACCCGGCGAGGCCGATCCGCGCGTGGCCGAGTTCACCGATTGGTTCGAGGCGCGACTGGCTGAACGCGATATCGAAGCCCTCCTCGATTATCGGCGCCGCGCCCCGAGCGCCGTTCAGATGCACCCGACGGACGAGCATTTACTGCCCATTTTTTCGGCCCTCGGCGCGGCTATCGACGACTACTCGCTCGATATCCAATCGCTCGGCACGTTCCAACGCGCACTCGCCATGACGAACTATGTCTTCGGCAAGCACGCAGCGCACGCCTAATCGATGCTGCGGCGCCGGGCGCGTGCGTCAAAACAAAGCAAAGGCCCGTCCGGCAGATCGCCGAACGGGCCTTTGTGTATCGAGGGCGAAGGGCCGCGTGACGCGCCACGCCGCCTCAAGCCTTCGGCGCGTTAAACGCCGACGCCTTCGAGAATATCCTCCTCGGATTCGCGCTCATCGAGGTAGCGCGTGCGGTAGCCGGTATGGACGCCCCAGTAGTAGAAAACGAGCGCGAACACCGCCACGACGAGCATATCCCAGCCGTAGGGCAAGACGCCTAGGCCGCCGAACTGCTTGCTGCCGATGACCGACAGCACCGCCATCGTGGGCAGATACGCGACGAGCCACCACGCCGCCTTCAGATCGCCTCCCCAGCCGCTCCAGCCCGACTTGCCTTGGTAGTAGAAGTACACAGGCAGCGCCACGACCATCAAGAGAATGATCTCGCCCGTGAGCGGCCACTTCGCCCAGTAGAGGACGAGCGAGGCGCAGACGAACGCGAACGGCGCGATGGCGCCCATCAACGGCAAACGCAGCGGACGCTCGACGTCGAGCGCCGTGCGGCGCAGCGCCATCAGGCTGACCGGACCCGTCAGGTACGAGATGACGGTCGCGACCGAAATGACGGCGGCCAGCGAGCTCCAGCCGCGGAAGAAGAACATGAAGATGAACGAGACGATGAGGTTGAACCACATCGCGTTGCGCGGCACGCCGTAGAACGGGTGCACGTTGCCGAACATCTTCGGCAGCGTGTTGTTGCGCTCCATGGCGTAGATCATGCGCGTCGTCGTGGCCATGTACGTCGTGCCGGTGCCGCTCGGGCTGACGAAGGCATCGACGTAAAGCAGGATCGCAAGCCAGTTCAGATTCAGCGCCAGGGCCAGCTCCGCGAACGGCGATGCGAAGTTGAAGTGGCTCCAGCCCTTGGCGATGTCCGCCGGATTGACGGCGCCGATGTAGGCAACTTGCAGCAGCACGTAAATCACGAGCGCGAGCAGGATCGACCCGATGACCGCGAACGGCACGCTCTTCGAAGGGTTACGCGCCTCGCCGGCCAAGTTCACCGGGCTTTGGAAGCCGTTGAAGCTGAACACGATGCCGCTCGTCGCGACGGCGGTGAACACGGCCGACCAGCCGTACGGCGCGAACTCGCTCGCGGTGCCGAAGTTTTCGCTATGGAAGCCCGCCGCCATCAGGCCCGCGATCGTCAAGCCAGGAATGATGAACTTGAACACCGTGATGGTCGTGTTCGCCCGCGCGAACACCTTCACGCCCCAGTAGTTGAGCATGAAGTAGACGATGACCAGCAGCGCCGAAAGGAACAAGCCGGGTGGCGTCAACGAACCGTTGACAAACAGATTGTGGGCCCACTCGTAGGGCCACGTGCTCATGTACTGGATGGACGCTTCGGCTTCGATCGGGATCACCGACACGATGGCGATCCAGTTCGCCCAGGCGCTGATGAAGCCGACGAGCGCGCCGTGCGAATAGCGTGCGTAGCGAACCATGCCGCCCGACTCGGGGAACATGGCGCCGAGCTCGGCATAGGTCAGCGCAATGGCGAGGATCACGACGGCGCCGATGATCCACGCGCACAGGGCCGCGGGCCCCGCGATCTTGGCCGCCTTCCAAGCGCCGAACAGCCAGCCGGAACCAATGATGGAACCCAAGCCGGTCAGCATCAGCGCGAACGGCCCGATGTTCCGTTGAATAGAACTTTTCACAACCTCTCCTTGGGGGGTGTCCAAACCACGCGCGCATGGGGGACGCGCGCTGTTCTGCAAGAAACGTGCAACCGCCGCGGGTGCTGCGGCGAGGGGGAGCCGCAACTAGGCGCAACCGCAACGCGCGGCGCGTAGTTTACCGGCTGCGTTCACTTTAATGGTGCGAAATGATTGCGAACGAATAAAAAAATCGTCCAAAAATGCAAGGTTTGTAAGCACGTGACCTGACAGAACAGGGAGGCTTCCTTGCTGCGGCTCGAAATTGTGTTGACCTCGCCGCCGTTTCGCCGTATAAAGATCGCGCAGGATTTCAAGCGGCGAGTGTGGATTGGTCTTTCGTAGTTCGCCCCCATCAGGTACTCCGGTTGTCCTATTACCCCTTCCTTGATTTTCGTGCACCCCCAGGCTTCGGCCTTTTTTATCTAGTTAGGAATTTGTAATATGGAAACCGGTACCGTCAAGTGGTTCAACGACGCTAAGGGCTTTGGCTTCATCACCCCCGATGGCGGCGGCGAGGATCTCTTCGCGCATTTCTCGGAAATTCGCGTCGAAGGCTTCAAGACGTTGCAAGAAAACCAGAAGGTGTCGTTCGAAGTCAAGACGGGCCCCAAGGGCAAGCAGGCCGCGAACATCAAGCCGGTGTAAAGTGCTGATCGCGATGACGCAAGCGTAGCCGCTTCTGGCGGCGCGCTTTGCGAACGAAAAAACCCCGCTGATGGCGGGGTTTTTGTTTTGGGTTCGCCGTCGCTAGGCGAACAATCGCTGCGCGTGAATGCCGAGGCCTGCCGCGACGCTCGCCAGCCGGTCGCCGAATACCGGCCGCGCGCCGGGAAACGCCGCGCACAGCGCGCTCGTGAGAAAGTGCAGCCCGGTGGAGCCGCCCGTGAAGTAAAGCGCATCCACATCGGCGGGCGCCACGCCGGCCGCCCTCGCCGTTTCCCGCGCCGCATCGGCGATGCGCCGCGTTTCCTCCGCTCCGGCGTCGATCAATTGCGCCTCGTCGAACGCCACGCGCAGATCGGCTTCGACATCGTCCAGATCGATCGACGTCTGCCCGCCGGCGGCAACGCCGATTTTCGCTTCCTCCGCCCGCGCAGCGAGCGCGTGCCCAAGCCGTCGCTCGACCACGCGCATCAGCCGCTCATGGTGCCGAACGTCGCGGTAAAGATGCCGCATCAGCGCGAGCTCGCCCACGCGCTTGCCCGAGTAGATCGTGTTGATGAGGTGCCACGTCGCCAGATCGAAGTAGATGCGGTTGGGCACCTCGCGCCCCTCGGGATCGAGCGAGCGGTATCCGAGCTCGAGCAGAATCGTTTCCAGTTCCGTGCGCCGGTCGAAATCGGTTCCGGCCACGTGCACGCCATGGTGCGCGAGCACGTCGTCTTTGCGCTCCAGACGCTGCATGCGCTGCGGCCCGACGCGCACGAGCGAGAAGTCCGACGTCCCGCCGCCGATATCGGCCACCAGCACGAGCGCCTCGTCGCTCAAGCGCGACTCGTAGTCGAAAGCAGCGGCGATCGGCTCGAATTGGAAGTGAATGTCTTTCAACCCCGCCGAGCGCGCCGCCGCGGCAAGCTGATCCTCGGCAAGCCGATCGGCCTTTGCGTCGTCGTCGACGAAAAACACCGGACGGCCCAGCACCGCGCGCTCGATCGACGTGCCCGCGCACGCTTCGGCCTGCCGCTTCAGGAAACCCACGAAAATCGATATGACCTCGGTGTACTTGATGGCCGAGCCGTCGCCGAGGTCGGTCGCGGTTTCGGCCAGCGAAGAGCCCAGGATGCTCTTGAGCGAGCGCATCAATCGGCCGTCGAAGCCGTCGATATATTCGGCCAACGCGGCGCGCCCGTAGGTGCGCGTATGCTCGTCGGTGTTGAAGAAGACGGCCGTCGGCAACGTCGTGTGCGCACCTTCGACGGGTGCGAGCACCATCGTCTCGCCGCGTGGCAAAGCCACGGCGGAGTTGGACGTTCCGAAGTCGATCGCGCAATAAGGCATCGCTTGCATCGCAACTCGCTCTTGGGGATCTGAAGGGAGCGCTTTTTAACACGAACTGAGGGCCACGAGCAATCGGTGCGCCATTCGAGTCGCGCTCCGAGGATTTTACGCTGTCGTCCCGGGCACGAGATTTGCGCCGAAGCGTGCGCCCCAAAACCCGCATCCGCCTGCATTGATCAGGAGAAATCGCCCCTTGAATTCGCCGCCACGCTCGTCGCCGACGGACTTATTGGCCGAGGAGGTCATCGAGACCGATCTGCCCTCGCGACTCGATCGGCTTCCGTGGGGGCGCTTTCATACGCTCATCGTCGTGGCGCTCGGCATCACCTGGCTGCTCGACGGCCTGGAGGTGACGCTGGCCGGCGCCGTGGCCGGCGCGCTCAAGGCAAGCCCGGCGCTGCATTTGTCCGACGCCGACATCGGCCTCGCGGGCAGCGCTTATATCGGCGGCGCCGTGCTCGGCGCGCTCGGTTTCGGTTGGCTCACCGATCGGCTGGGGCGGCGCAAGCTGTTCTTCGCGACGCTGGGCTTGTACCTTGTGGCCACGGCCGCCACCGCCCTGTCTTGGAACTTCGCGAGTTTCGCGGTGCTGCGCTTCCTGACCGGCGCGGGCATCGGCGGGGAATACGCGGCCATCAATTCGACGATTCAAGAATTCACGCCGCCGCGTGTGCGTGGATGGACCGATCTCGGCATCAATGGGACGTTCTGGGTGGGCGCCGCGCTCGGCGCGGGGGGCTCCTTGGTGCTGCTCGACCCCCGGTTCGTGCCGGGCGACCTCGGATGGCGCGCCTGCTTCTTCATCGGCGCGGCGCTGGCGCTCGTCATCGTCTTCATGCGTGTTTGGGTGCCCGAGAGCCCGCGCTGGCTACTCACCCACAATCAACCGCACGTCGCCGGCAACGTCGTCGAGCAGATCGAGGCGCGTTTTCGCCGGGTGGGCCAAGCGCCGTTGTCCGACGAGGTGAGGACGCTGCGCTTTAGACGCAGGGAAACCACACCGCTCGCGGAGGTGTTCGAAGCGCTGTTCGTCACGCATCGCCGACGCTCGCTGGTCGGGCTCGCCCTGATGACGGCGCAGGCATTCTTCTACAACGCCATCTTCTTCACCTACGCGCTCGTACTGACCGACTTTTACAGCGTGCCCAGCGGCAAAGTGGGCTGGTATCTACTGCCGTTCGCGCTCGGCAATTTTCTTGGGCCGATCGTGCTCGGTCACGCATTCGACGCGATCGGGCGCCGCGTGATGATCACGCTCACCTATGCGCTCTCCGGCCTTTTGCTGATCGGCAGCGGCTACCTGTTCGCGCGCGGCATGCTGACCGTGGAGGAACAGACGGTCGCTTGGATGGTGATTTTCTTTTTCGCGTCCGCGGCGGCGAGCTCAGCCTATTTAACCGTCAGCGAATCGTTCCCGCTCGAGATTCGCGCGCTTGCCATCGCGGTGTTCTATGCGGTCGGGACGGCGCTAGGGGGCATCGCGGGGCCAGCGCTTTTCGGCAGGCTCATCGATACGCAACAGCGCACCGCCGTATTCGAAGGCTATCTCGTCGGATCCGCGCTGATGCTGGCCGCAGCGGCGATCGCGGCGATTTGGGGCGTGGATGCGGAGCGCAAGCCGCTCGAGCACGTCGCGCGGCCGCTGTCGGCGCTGCGCGACGAGCCTTGAAATTCAGTCAACGAGCCTGCGCCCCAAGGCGTTCGCCCGGCTCGCTTCCCCAACCTCCGGCCGCTCGGCTCAAGCGGCCGTGGCCGACACGCCGCCCACGGCCCCGCGCCGGTGAATCCGCAGCACGAGCACCGCGCCGATCAGACACAGCCCGCCCGAGATCATCGAGGCCACCGTGTACGTGCCGAGGCTGGAGCGCAGCAACCCAGCGCCGTACGCGGCGAATGCGGCGCCGAGCTGATGGCCGGCCACGACCCAGCCAAACACGACGGGCGCCGAATCCTTGCCGAAGACGTCGGTGGTCAACCGCACCGTAGGCGGCACCGTTGCGATCCAATCGAGCCCGTAGAACACGGCGAACAGCGGCAACCCGAAGAAGTCGAACCCGAACGCATAAGGCAGATAGATCAGCGACAGCCCGCGCAGACCGTAGTACCAGAACAGCAGCACGCGGCTGTTGAAGCGGTCGGAGAGCCAGCCGGAAAGCGTCGTGCCGAACAGATCGAAGATCCCCATGGCCGCCAGCAGCGATGCACCCTGCACTTCGCTAAGCCCGTAGTCGCCGCACATCGCGATGAGGTGAGTGCCGACATAGCCGTTCGTGCTGGCGCCGCAGATGAAGAAGCTGAAGAAAAGCAGCCAGAAATCGCGGTTCTTGCTGGCCGAGGCCAGCGTGCCGAACGCAATCGCAAGAGGATTCTGCACGGCCTGCGTTTCGGCGCGCGGCGCATCGTCGGGCTCGCCGTACGGACGCAATCCGACGCTCGCCGGTCGCTCCGGCAGCAGGAACAGAACGAGCGGCAGCACGAGCCCGGCTACGACTGCGACGATCAGCACGACGGGCCGCCAGCCATGGTGCTCGGCCACCGCCGCGAGCATCGGCAGGAACACGAGCTGACCCGTGGCAGAACTCGCCGTCAGGATGCCCATGACCAGCCCGCGCCGCTGCGCGAACCACCGATTGACGACGGTGGCGGAGAGCGTGAGCGCCGCCACGCCCGTGGCTCCGCCCACCATCACGCCCCAAATAAGGATCATCTGCCACGGCGCCGTCATCATCGACGAAAGCGCTACGCCGCCGCCCATGACGACCAGCGCCGTCATGAGGGTGGGCCGTACGCCGAAGCGCTGCATCGACGCCGCCGCGAACGGACCGGTGAGGCCGTAGAGCGCGATATTGACCGAAATGGCGAGCGAAATCGTCGCACGGCTCCACCCGAACTGATGTTCGAGGGGCACCATCATCACGCTCGGCGTCGCACGCGTCCCCGCTGCGGCGAGCAGCACCAGGAATACGACCGCCGCGACGACCCACCCGTAATGCGCGCGCCCGCTTATCGTTCTTGCAATCCAGTTCATCGGCACTCCCGTTGACGCGCGCACCGCTTGCGAACGCGCGTGGTAAGCGATTATGTCGGTGCATCGAGAACCATGTCGGCCCGATCTCCGCTCGTTGTTGTGACTAACCTGTCACAAATGAGAGTTGCCATGCTAGTGACCGGTCGGTAACATGTCAAGTCGTACATCTTCGTAGGGCGGGCGCGACGGGCATTCGCGCTCCGTTCATCGCCATGTGCCGAATTCGGATACTTCACCATGACAGACCGACACACCGATGTTCCGCGCACCCGAAGCGCCGCGGCGAAAGCAACCGCCGCACGCACGCGCCCGCATACCGCCGGCTCCACCGCGCAGCAGTTGCTGCTGCGCGCCGCGGGTGAACTCTTTTATCAGGCAGGGGTGCGCGCGGTCGGCGTCGATGCGGTGGTCGAGCGGGCAGGCGTCAACAAGATGAGCCTATACCGGCAATTCGCATCGAAGGACGAGCTCATCGTTGCCTACCTGGAGCAGGCGAACGACTGCTTTTTCAGCTACTTCGACAACAGCATCGATCAGCACCCCGACCAGCCGGTACGCCAAATCGCGCAATATTTCGAGGATCTGAGCCATCGCGCTTCACGCGAAGGCTATCGCGGTTGCCCATTCGTCAACGTGGCGGCGGAATTCCCCGATCCTTCGCACCCGGCACGCCAGGTGGTGGCGCGCAACAAAGCGCAGCTCATCGAACGGCTCACGGCCCTCACGACGGCCGCGGGCGCGGACGATCCGGCCGGGCTCGCCGACGCGCTCGCGTTGCTGATCGAAGGCGTTTATGCAGCCAGTCAGACCTACGGCCCCGGATGCGGGCCGATCCGATCGGCGCCGCGCGTCGCCGCGCAGCTCGTGGCCAGCGCGTGCCCGCAAAGTGCCGACGCGTAAAATGCCGGCCCTGACTCGCCGCCCCAACGCCTGACGAACCGTTATGCCCCACGCTCACGCCCCCGACCCGCCCGAACCGATCGATCAAGAAGCCGTGCTGGCCGCGACACGCCATTGGCTTGTGCGGGCGGTGATCGGGCTCAATCTCTGCCCTTTCGCAAAAAGCGTCCATACGAAGGACCAGATCCGGTACGTCGTCAGTGAAACGAGCGATGTCGAGGGCATGTTGAGCGCGCTCGAAACGGAGTTGCGCATGCTCGTCGACGCCGATCCCGAGTCGATCGATACGACGCTGCTGATCTTCCCGCTGGCGTTCGCCGACTTCCTCGAATTCAACGACATGCTGTTCTTCGCCGAACGTCTGCTCGCGCAAATGCGGCTGGAGGGCGAGCTGCAGATCGCGAGTTTCCATCCGAATTATCAATTCGCGGACACTGAGCCGGGCGACGTCGAAAACTACACGAACCGAGCCCCCTATCCCATCCTGCACCTGCTGCGCGAATCGAGCGTCGAGCGAGCCACGCAAGCGTTCCCCGATGCGGCCGACATCTACGAACGCAATCAAGAGACCATGCGCCGCCTGGGCCATGAAGGCTGGCGGGCATGGATGCGGGAACAAGCGCCGCGCGGCTAGGCGGCGGAGGTGAAAAATCGCTCGCGCAACGCGTCGAGGCCGAAGGTGTCCAGCACTTCGGTCAGGCGCTCGGCGGGGCGCCGTCGCGGCAAGTCTTTGTATTGCGCGACGATGAGTTCGTTCTTCATCGAGTGCTCCCAGCCAACGAGCTCGGTCACCGACACCTGGTAGCCATGCGCCTCGAGTTGCAAACAACGAAGCACGTTCGTGATTTGACTGCCGAACTCGCGCGTATGGAGCGGATGCCGGTAAATTTCGGTGAGCGCGCTGGCGAGCGATTTGCCCTTGTTGCGCCGTAGCACGCCTGCTACCTCGGCCTGACAACACGGCACGAGCACGATATGCCGGGCGCGCTTTTCCAGCGCGAAGCGAATAGCGTCATCGGTCGCCGTATCGCAGGCGTGCAGCGCCGTCACGACGTCCACCGTATCCGGCAGCTTCGCGGAGTCGATGGAATCGGCCACGGACACGTTCAAAAACGACATCGCCTCGAAGCCGAGCCGGGCCGCCAGCGCCGTCGACTTTTCGACCAGTTCGGCGCGCGTCTCGATCCCGAAAATTCGAGACCCGGTATCGCGCGGTAATGCCTTGAAAAAAAGATCGTAGAGGATAAAACCAAGGTACGACTTGCCCGCACCGTGATCGACGAGCGTGATGCCCCCGCGATCGTGCATGACGTCCTTGAGCAGCGGCTCGATGAACTGAAACAGGTGGTAGACCTGCTTGAGCTTGCGACGGCTGTCTTGGTTCATCTTGCCGTCGCGCGTCAGGATATGCAGCTCCTTGAGCAGCTCGATCGATTGGTCGGGGCGAATTTCGTAAGTCTTGGGGGACATAGTGGGACGGCTCGCGGACAAGTCGCCTCCAACGTGCGACAGCCTACAGAAGCGCAAGAACAATCGCGTCAGTTTACCGAAAAGCGCAACGACGCCGAAAAACCGCGCGCGGGAACAGTTTATGCGTCGACGCCCGGACGCGTTTTTCCGACGTCCGACGCGCGGCGGCAAAACCCGGCGCCACAAGGCGCCGCCGGCGCGAAGGAACGCACGCACGACCGTCGACGTTACGTAACGTTACGCCGCACGGTCGTCCCGAGGGGGCCCGCACGCGAAAGTGGACGAAAGGACGAGGACGACAGCAATGGCTACGATACCCAGCGGAGACGCCGAGCAGAAGTTTCAAGCGATGCTCGCCAACCTCCTTACGCCGCCGACGGGCTGGTCGGAAAAGCAGCAACTCGAACTCGAGATGGCGCGCGACATTTCCGTGGAAATGCTGCGCCTAGCCGAAACGATGCGCGACTCGGACGCCGGGCTCGAAGCGCTCCTCACCCTGCTCAAGTATGCGAAGGTGATGGACTTCATCCTCACGACGCTTGCGTCCCGCCGCGATATCCGGCCGCAAACGCTGCGCGTGATCTTCAAGCTGGCCGGATTGAAGGTGGACGAAGCCTATCCGGGTTGAGGCGCCCGACCGACGTTCGAATCGTTTCACTTCGCGCCGAGCCGCCATAGCGACGTAACCTCGGCCGCACGGGCCCGATGCAGCGGATCGGACGGGTCCGCCGCCTTCGGATGTACCGGCCGAATATCGTCCCGTGCGATCACGTTCAGCCCGGCCGCATCGATCATCGCCAGCAACGCGTCGCGCGAACGCAACCCCAAATGCTCGGCAAAATCCGACAAGATCAACCACCCTTCCCCTTGCGGCTCGAGATGCGCGGCCAGGCCGCCGAGAAACCCACGTAGCATCCCGCTGTCGGGGTCGTAGACGGCGCGCTCGATCGGCGAGCTCGGCCGCGCCGGCAGCCACGGCGGATTGCAGACGACGAGCGGGGCGCGGCCGGGCGGAAACAGATCCGCCTCGATGACCTCGACCTGGCCGCTCAAGCCGAGTCGAGCGACGTTCTCCCTTGCACAGGCAAGCGCGCGTGCATCGGTGTCGGTCGCCACGACGCGCGCCACGCCGCGCTTGGCGAGCAACGCTGCCAGCACGCCCGTGCCCGCGCCGATATCGAAAGCGAGTGTGTGCGTGGGCAGCGGCGCACGTGCGACGAGATCGACGTATTCGCCTCGCACCGGAGAGAACACGCCGTAGTAGGGATGAATGCGCGCACCGAGCGCGCCGATCTCGACGCCCTTCTTACGCCATTCGTGTGCGCCGATGAGCCCGAGCAACTCCCTTAGCGAAACGACGGACGCCTGCGCGCCCTGCGCCACTTCGCCGTACACCTCGCGGCAAGCGTCCTTGACCTCGGGTGCGCGCCGCAATGCGATCGAATAGTCGGCCTCGAGCCGAATCAACAGCATGCCCAACGTGCGCGCGCGTTGCGCCTGTGCCTGGCGATGCGCGTTGAAAGCATCGATCGGCGACGCGGGCTGCTTGCGGGGCTTGCGCTCGATCCTTCGCGTCATGGCCTGAAGCAACTGCCGTGCGTTTTGAAAGTCGCCGCGCCAGAGCAGCGCGGTGCCCTCAGAGGCCAGTCGATAGGCCGCGTCGGCGCTCGTGCGGTCGTCCGCGAGCACGACACGCTTGGGCGCCGGCACGCCGGCCTCCGAGCGCCAGCGCGCGCTGTGCTCGCCGGCGTCATCGCCCCACGTAACGGTAGGAAAAACGAATTGATTTGGATCGGTGGTCACGAAACGAAATGGAAAAAGCCCGGCGAACGGCGAGCGCACGGCGCGCCCGCCCTCTCGTATTTTGTTACTTTCGCACGGCAAGCCGACACGATACCGCGCTTTTACGCCGGCGCGGCGCGCCCCCTCGTGTTCTTGGCGGACGAAGGCTCGTGGAACCGAGCCTATGCCCAGAATTTCGCGGGCGTCGAGGACGAGCTCTTCCACAAAGGATTCTGGGGCAACGCCCGGGCGGTCCGGACGATGCCCGCGCTTAGGCCGATACGGGCGCGCTCACCGCGATTTCGGTTTTCAGCGGCTCATACCCTGAACGCGCCGACCACGTCGGTCAATACACCCGTCTGATCCTGCATCGACCGAGCCGACGCCGCCACTTGTTCGACGAGCGCGGCGTTCTGCTGCGTGGTGTTGTCGAGCTGGGCGATCGCTTGATTGACCTGCTCGATCCCGCGGCTTTGCTCGCCGCTCGCAGCCATGATTTCGCTCATGATGGCGGCGACGTTCGTCGTGGCCGTGATGATGTCGTTCATGGTCTGGCCGGCCGTGCCGACGAGCACGCTGCCCGATTCGATTTTTTCGGCCGAATCGGCAATCAGCGCTTTGATGTCCTTGGCCGATGCCGCGGCGCGCTGAGCAAGGTTGCGCACTTCGCTGGCGACCACGGCGAAGCCGCGTCCTTGTTCGCCCGCACGCGCCGCTTCCACAGCGGCGTTCAACGCGAGAATGTTCGTCTGAAAGGCGATGCTGTCGATCACGCCAATGATCGCGACGACCTTCTGCGACGACTCGTTGATCGAGTTCATCGTTTGCACGAACTCGCCGATCACTTCCCCGCCACGCGCGGCCGCGCCGGAGGCTTCGGTCGCGAGATGGTTCGCTTCGCTCGCATTGTCCGCGTTCTGCTTGACCGTCCCTGTGATTTCCTCCATCGAAGCGGCGGTTTCTTGCAGGGAAGCCGCTTGCGCTTCCGTGCGTGCGGACAAGTCTTGGTTGCCGCTGGAAATTTCGCGCGACGCCGACGACAGCGACGAGGTACCTGTCACGACCTGTTGCACCACGTCTTGCAAGCGCGCGACGAAGCGGTTCAGGCTGCGCGCGACCGCGCCGAATTCCTTGCCGCCCGTCTCGGGCAAGCGCCGCGTGAGATCGGCATCGCCGGCCGATAGTTCGTCGATATTGTTCTTGAGCGCCGCGAGACGCCGCATGAACGTGCGGATGCCGGCGACCATCACGACGAGCAGCGCGATCGACATCGGCACCTGCACCGCCGCCAGCCCGGCGAGAATGCGATGGCTGTTCGCCATCAACAGCGACGACGGCACGCTCGTCGCGATGAACCAAGGGCTACCCGGAATCGGCTTCAAAAACAGCGTCTGCTCGCCGTCGGCCGTATCGAATGTCCCGCTTGCATCGGCGCCCGATTGCACGGCCGGCAGCAGCTTTTGGATTTCGGCAGCCATCGGCGAGCTGGCTGCGATGTCGGACACGCTCTTCAACACGATGTTGCCTTGGATTTTCGTGCTGTTGCTGACGATCTTTCCGTCGGCCTCGACGATCAGGATTTGGCCGTGAATCTTCTCTTCCATATCGGCGACGAGCCGATTGAAGAATCCGAGCGTCACGTCGATCGTCGCGACGCCGTACAGCTCATCGCCCTTGTAGATCGCCATCGCGCAGTTCGTGCGCGGCTGCGGGCTCGCGTCGTCTTGGTATGCCTTCGCCCACTTGCAGTGGCCCTTGGGCGCCGTCTTGCCGTTCTCATACCAGGGCTGCTCCCAGTACTTGAGCGATTCGGGTGAGTTCCAGTGCGTATTGACGGTGAGTTGTCCCGTCGACGCATCGCGTGCGTAGAACGTGCTGAACTTGTCGCGGCCCGGCTCGCGCTTGCCCGGAAGCGGCCAAATGCCGCCGCCGAACACGTTCCGATCACCGTATTGATCGACGAGGCCCGGCAGTAGCCTGTCGATTTGATCGCTCTCCAGCAACGAGACCGTCTGGGTGATGCTGCGTTGCTGCGCTTCGACTTGCCGCAATTGCTCACTGATGCGAATCGAGATTTGGTCGACGTTGCTCGCGATGACCTTGCCTTCGAGCGTGGCGAGCTTCGGCGTCACGAACAACCGAACCACAAAGAAAGTGGCAAGCAATAGCGCAACGAAAGCGAGGCAGGCGACGATCGTAAAGCGGGTCTGAGTGGAAGCAGGGGCTTTCATCTAGTAGTTGTCGATAGAAGGAAAACAAAGTGCAGACTGTCTATCGGCAGATGTATGGCGGGCTTAATGAAAAATAAAAAGGGACCGTAGAGGCAATGCTCCACGAACGGCAGGCCCCCGCTGCGGGAGGACGAAATGAAAGCGGGTTTGAGGAAGACGCCTAAGCGCCCCGGGCCTCATGCAGGAGCTTCAGGCCGCTACACTGCGGCGCGGACCGCTTCGCTCGGATCTAGGTGGAATCGGCAGGGTCGAGCCCTGCAGCAAGAGACGCGTGGTCGCATCGGCGTCGAGCGGCTTGCTGAACAGGAAGCCCTGGGCATCCACGCAACCGAGCCCCATGAGAAACGCCCGTTGCGCTTGCGTCTCGACCCCTTCGGCGATGACGGAGAGTTCGAAAGCTTTGGCCAGCGTGACGATGGCGGTCGCAATGGCCCCGGAATCGCCCGAACCGATTCCTCGGACAAAGGCCCGGTCGATCTTGATCCGATCGACAGGCAGCGTGCGTAATTGCCCTAGGCTCGAGTACCCCATGCCGAAGTCGTCGATGGCCACGCGCATCCCAATCCGGCGAAACTCCGCAAGCCGGCGCGCCGAGGCTTCCGGATTCTTCATCAGCGCGGTTTCCGTCACTTCGAGTTCCAGCATCGCCGGGTCCATCCCCGTTTCGTCGATGATGCGCTGGAACGACCTCATGATGTCGGCGCGCTGCAACTGCAGCGGCGATACGTTCACCGAGATCGGCACCGCCTTGACTTGCAATTCGCGCCATAACGCGAACTGCTCGCAAGCCGCGCGCAGCACCCATTCGCCTAGCTGCGAAACAAGTCCCGACGCCTCCGCGACCGCGACGAAATCCACGGGACTCACGAATCCGTAATCCTCGTCGCGCCAGCGCGCGAGCGCTTCGACGCCGCGCACTTCGCCCGTGCGCATGTCCACCTGCGGCTGGTAGTTCAAATGCAGCGCGCCGTTTTCGATTGCCTTTCTGAGACGCCCCGACAATTTGAGGCGCGCATCGGCATCGCTGCGCATACGGTGCCGATAGAAGACGTACCCGTTGCGACCGCGGTTCTTGGCCGCATACATCGCCATATCGGCCGCGCGGATCAGCGATTCCGCATCGGCCCCGTCTTCTGGGAAAACGCTGATGCCGATGCTCGCGCCGACGACGAGTTCGTGTTCGCCCACGACGATCGGCGCCGTAAGCGCCGCGAGCACGGCGTCGGCGAGCTGATGATGGCCGCCCGCCCCGCTACGCGTTTCGCTGACGATGACGAACTCGTCGCCGCCGTAGCGGGCGACCAGATCGCCAGGCCCGGCGCAAGCCGCGAGCCGCGCGGCCACTTCGATCAAGAGCCGATCGCCCACGTTGTGCCCGAGCGCATCGTTGACCGTCTTGAACGCGTCGAGATCGATGAACAGGACGTCGATGCCGTGCGCGCGCGTGACCACCGCTTGCAGCTTCGACGCAATCGACATGCGGTTCGACAAGCCGGTGAGGCTGTCGCGCTCGCTGAGTTCGCGCAGCCGGCTCGAGCGCTCCGTGAGCTTCATGTAGACGTCGTACGTCGTCTTCGCGAGCACGAGCGGATAACCGAGGACGACAGGCAGCCACGCATACGCGGTGTGGGGGGCCATCGTATGGGCGACTTGCGGCCCGAAGACGAGCACACCCGCGCCTATGCCGAGCGCCGTCGCCAAGAAACCTGAGCCGAAGAGCCGCCACCCCCCCGCGGCCATGTTGTCGATGGCGAACATGAGGAAGACGACGACCGTCGCGATCGGTGCGAAATGCACGGCCGCGATGAACCAGCCGCCGTGAACCGAATCGACCATGAAGTTCCAGCGTTCGCGCACGAGCGGCGCGGGCGCATTGCGCACACGCAGAAAAGCAACATGCGGCCACAGGAAACAGACAGCGGCCACGGCGATAACGGTCGATGCGGGCGCATGCTGCGACTGCAGCAATAACAGCAGGGGGAAGAAGCCGGCGCCAAAGCCGAACAGCCGCAGCACGTAGATGCGGCGCGCGAACCTGGCGCCCTTGCGCGGAGCGTCCGAGCGATTCGCGGCAGCGGCGGCGGCTAAACGTGACGGCTCGTGTGGCATGCCTTGGCCCATGCGTGCGCGACTGCTGCTGTGGCATTTCGCGCGTCAAGAATAAGTGCTCGTACT
>DATJJH010000126.1:0-36054 GCA_035492395.1 Trinickia sp.
TCGCTGTCGTAGCCGTCGTCAGTGCCGCGGGACGTGTCGGGCGCCTCCATGGGTGCGCTTCCGCCTACCCATTTAGCGCCCGTCAAGGACGCAGAGCCGCGGATCTGTTCCGGCGTCGCGGTGCCCTGCAAGGCGGTGTGGATCGCGAGCGCGCTAGCGACATAGGGGTCGGTCTGGGTCGCGAGGGTCGCGCCGAAATTGTGAAAGATCTGATGTGCGCCCGACTGGCCCGACGTCATTTCGGGCGCGAATTCCCCCGTGTGGCCGACCACCTCGCCGCTGGCGTTCACGAGCGGGGCGAGCGCGGTGGAAATGCGTGCTGTCGCGGCGACGTTGACGGCGACCGGATTGCCGATCAATACGTCCCGTTTGGAGGTCGACGAAATCTCGTGCCGACCGCGGCCCATGTTGGTGGGCAATTCCGGCGAGCGGGCCGAATCGTCTCTGAATTGCTTACTGGTCGTCTTTTTGCCCTGGCCCATTGCAAGTACCGAGGACTTGATGGGACCGGTGTGATTGAATGCGGACAATTGCCCGCCGCGACTGGCGACGTCCGCATCGCGATTTCGTTTTCCTAGAACCGAACTCGCGTCGGGAAAATCCTGCTGCGAACCGCTCGCCGTCTTCTGGTCGGCGGTTTTAGGATCCTCTTGCTTTTTGGCGGATTTCGGCGGCATGAATCGATTTCGAAGAGGGATTTAGACGCTTTTACTCGGACCCGGAAAACCCTGGCGTCTGGAGTGCGAGTCGCCTTCACCGTAACCACTCGAGAATGACCGGGTTGCGAGGCGGGCGCATTCGCCGCCTTGGCTCAAGCAATGTGCATGCCATGCGAGACGAGGAAGCACAATGCCTTGATTCCGAGGCTGTTTTTGTTTTCTTTCCTTCGCTGGGTCGTTTTTTGCCCATGCCCCGCGCGCTGCAGACGCGCGAATTGCTTATCCGGCGGGGATGAGCGCGCCAACATTAGGGAATTCACCGATTGGGTATGTTTCGACCTAAAGTGGGCTTTTTCGCCCATATCCCACGAACTGTCGTTGTTCGAATTGGGCGAGTTATCGGCGTGTAAGGATTTGCAATCCGACCTATTTCACGAGTATTTTGCAAATACGTCTTTTCACATCTGAAGATTGAAATTAGGATTAGGTCCGCGTAGGACGCTTGGACGCCGTGTCGCACGGCGCCGTTCCGGGGAGCGTTCGAGGCCGACGGCGATCGAGCGTCGAGTTTCATGCGTTGTATTGGACCCGCCGTACCGCTTGACCATAAACAGATCTGCCGCGACGCTGCCGGCCGCGCGACGCCAAGGATCAAAGACCAGCTTCGGAGTGCGTATGAATCAGTTCGCCCGTCATAGCATGATCGGCTCGTCCGCCGCGATGGATGCGGTCAGGCGGCAGATCGAAAAGATCGCGAGCGTCGACGTGCCGGTAACCGTGCTCGGGGATACGGGCACCGGAAAGGAACTCGCGGTGCGAGCGATCCACTATCTCGGCGTGCGTCGCCAAGCGCCGTTCGTTCCCGTGAATTGCGGTGCGTTGCCCGAGGCCCTGGTCGAGAGCGAGTTGTTCGGGCACGAGCGTGGGGCGTTTACCGACGCCAAGTCCGATAGCGCCGGGCTCATCGGCGAAGCGGAAGGTGGCACGCTGTTCCTCGACGAGGTCGACGCATTGAGCCTGAAGGCTCAAGCGGCGTTGCTTCGCTTTCTGCAGGATGGGAGCTATCGGCGCGTCGGCGGCGCCAAGATCCGCCACGCGAACGTGCGCGTCGTCGTGGCGACGAACGCGAATCTTCACGCGCTGGCCGATGCCCGGCAGTTCAGGCGAGACTTGCTGTATCGGCTCGATGTCGTGACGCTGCGTATCCCGCCGTTGCGGGAGCGAGGCGGCGATGCGCTCGAGTTGGCCGAAGCGTTTCTCGAGCGCTTGCGCACGCGCTACGCGAAGCAGGAGATGCATTTTCACAGTGCGTCGCTCGTGCATCTGCGCGAGCATTGCTGGCCCGGCAACGTGCGTGAACTCGAGAACGCCGTACATCGGGCATTTTTGCTGGCCGACGACGGCTTCGTGCGGCTGGGGGAAGCGGCGGTCACGGACGGGCAGGCCGATGCGCTTGCAAGCGCCCGGCCGTTCAAGACCGAACGCGCCGCGGCCATCGCGAGTTTCGAAGTGGACTATCTCCGGCGGCTCTTAGTCGAGGCAAACGGCAACCTCTCGCAAGCGGCGCGGCTGGCCGGCGAGGAGCGAAGCGCCTTCGGCAAGCTTGTCCGCAAGCACGGACTCGCGCGCGACCGATCGAGCTAAGCGATCGTCGGCCATTGAGGTAAGCTCACAGCTTTACATTTCCTTGACGGCGGGTGCGCATCATGAACGACGAGCTGATTGAACACGTCGCCGCCTATATTGCCCGCTATCTCGAGCATAATCCCGCCGCCGCCGACACGGTCGAAGGCGTGCATGCATTCTGGATCGGTGCGCAGTGCGCGCAGGAGTCCATCGACGTCACGCAGGCGGCCCTCGAGTATCTGCTCGAACGCGGCGCGATTGCGAACGTGCCGATCGGCAACCGGGTGTTGTGGAGAGCGACACGGGATCGCGACTGAAGGAGCGCGGCGGCTCGACGATCCGGCGATGCTCAGCGGCCGAAGCGGCCTTGAAGCCGATGAGACCTTTGCCAACCCGCTTCGCCGATGCTGTCGACGAAACAGATTTTTACCTCGGCCATGCCGGGGCTCGTGAAGTAGAGCCAGACGTCGGCGCTCTGTTTGTCTCGGGTGATGAACCAGAGTGCGTCGCCGCGTGCGAGGCCCCAGCTCGCGACGCGATGCACGAGCAGATCGGCGTTGCCACGGTCCGACAGATTGACCCGGACGTGCGCCTCGCCCATGCTCGGTGTTTGATAGATGCGCGCCATATGTGGTCCACCGTTTCGCGTCGGGTGAAGCGGGTGTTGAGAGAAGCGCTTTGAAACGTAGGCGCCAAAGGCAATAGTATAGGGGCCGTTCGCCATTCGAACTTCGACGAGTCCGCCATGCAAAAAGACAAGTCATTCAAAACGCCCACGCTGCGTTTGCGCGATGACGCGCATCGGGTCGAGCTCATCGTTCCGAACGGCGCTACGAGGCCGGAGCTCGGAACCCGTGTTCCCGGGGACGAAGACCGGCGCGCGGCCACTATCGAGCACGCCGGCGGAGCCGGGCCGTCCGCGCGTCAGCCGCCGCTCGAGTCGATCGACTCGCCATTGCCGCGGCGCACGCAAACGATTCTCACGCATCGCCTGCCCCGGATCGTTCAGGATCGACTGAACGGCGCCGAGCCCCAGCTTGCGTCGGCACGCGATAGCGGCGGCGCGCAGGCCGAAGGGCACACCCTGATCGCGGCGCCTCCGAAGAGCGAATCGTAGCGCGTCGCTCGTTATTTTTTTAATACCGGATAGGTGGCATGCGGCTGCCCTAGGACGGTGCCGAGCGCATGCGTGTCCCGGGTCGGATCTTCGGGCCGCGTCACTTGCACTGGCGGCGCGTCGAGATCGGGCACTTCCTTGCCTCGCCATATCACTTTGCCGAAAGCCGTGATCTCCTTTCGCTTGGTCGGCTGAACCATCTGATTCTTCATTTCCAGGGCGGGCGTCGAATGACCTGTTCCGCGGTAGTTGATCGCCATTTCGTTGTGGATCTCGGTCTGCTCCGCGCCGTGAGCGTTCATGAACGATTGATACCGGGTGGCGTTTTCGCGCAGCTTGAAGTCGGACCCCGACTTGTTCGATTTCATGGACGGCTTGCCGCGCCGTTCGGTGCTGCCGTCCATGGTCATGACCATCGAACTGAGATCGATGTTGTCCATCAGATGCGGATGGGTGACTTCCGAGCGTAACGTTTCGTTCGCATCCCTCAGGGCGGGACTGGCCGTTGCATGCTGTGCGCGCCGGTTCAACGCGTCCATGGCGACGTAGTGATGCTCGGGAAGCAATGTCGTGACCATGCCCGGGCCATCGCCCGACCAGAGCGATTCCTCGTGCGTGTCGTCGCGTCCGAGCACCGTGGAAGGCGCCGACGTGAATGGGTCGTGGGTTGTGCCAAGCTGAAAATCGCGCTGTGCTTGGCGCAGTGCGACGGCGTTGCGGCTCGTCGTGAGGCTCGCAAATCCGCTGGTGTAAGACCCGGCGCCACCGACGACCACACTGCTCGCGTTCGGGCCCGCGGGCCATGAACGGTAAGCCAGGCGGCCTTCGCTACGGGCGGCGTCCAGCGAGTCGTTCGCGTCGAAGTGATGAATGTCTTGTCTCAACCGCTGAGCGAACTGCACGGCTTGATTGTCGCTCATGGCATGGATGTCCATTTCCATGCTTTGATAGGCGCGTGTGTGCGGCGAAGGAATATCGAGTTCGTCGACGATGACGCGTCCACGGTTGCCCGTAAGGACGCCGTTCGTGATCTTGAATGGGTTCGACATCTTGGTCTCTCGTGAAAGGAAATACGGGCGCGAACCGATGCGCGGCGGAGGGGGCTACATGCTCCTCAGAGATGCTGTTTCATCTTGTCCATGGCACGGTGGGTGCTGCCGCGCAGGTTTTCCGTGGTATTGCCGTCGAGCGTCAGATCGACTCCGGCCGCGATCTCGGGATACGTGTGCGTCTGCGTCGCCGTCGGTAGCGGCGTGGTCATCTTCTGGAATTGATTCTCGCTTTGATGTTTGCTGATCAAGGTCCTAACGTTTTCCATGGGTACGCCTCGTCTCATCCAGTTGAACGCAAGGTCTTGGAGTACATCGCGGTGCGTTTTGGCGGACATGAATTCGACGTCCGGCATGGCTTTGCTCAACGCCTCCGTCGTGAAGTTGTACGAGCGGACGACGTCCGACGCGGACCCCGAGGTGCCCGTCATGACGGGCAGGCCCAGGCTTTCCCGCAGTTGCGTGCCCGGGTCTTGCGATAGGTCCATGCCGTAGCGGCTTGTGGTCGGATGCGACGGCTTGTCGTTCAACGGATCGATAGGCCGCGTCGCCTGCATGCGCGGATTGTCTTTCGCGTACTTGCTCGTCTTGTCGAGCACGTGGTGCCCCACGATGGTGGCTTCGACGCCCAATGCGGATTGCTCGACCGTGAACGGGCCACGTTTTCCGTGCACGATCATGTCGGTGAGGCTGTCGTACGCCGGGCCCATGCCTTGCGCGCGTTCCGTCGTCATGCGCGTCACCTCTTTCGACAACGCGCTGTCGGCCCCGTCTTGCATGCTCTCGCGCATGTGATCGGCGCGATCGGCAAGCAGGCGGCGTTCGTTGTGCACCATGTGGCTGCTCAGTTGGAAATGCGGGCTGTCGTAGTGCGACAGTGCTTCGCGCGTGTTATCCAAGATCGTGTTTTCCGCGCCGCTCCACATCTGATGCGCGAAGGCGCGCTTTTGCAGCGTCTCCATAGTGCCGTGCTGCATGTTCATATGAGTCGTGGTCAAGTAATCCGAGACCGCGGTGCGCTGCCACGAATCCAGGCCGGTAGGAATGTGAGCGGGCAACACGGGATCCGTGCCGATCCAATGACCGGTGATCTGCCTCGGCGCATTGAGGTTGGTAGCGCTGCCTGTGCTGTCGTCTTGCGCCTTTTGTCCAGAGCGGTACCGATGCGCAAGCAGCATGGCGCCGCCGAACGCGAGCGCGGTGCCGGCCAGAATGAGGTTCCGATTGTTCTTGAGGAAATATGACATCGCGATCACCCATAGAGGAACGAGGGGGAGACAGTGCAGCGGGAATGGTGCGCCGTGGCGTCGCTGTACCCATCGACGACCAGCGCCAGCGCGACATTGACCTCCGATCCCAGGTACGTCATCAACGCATGCAGTTCTTGCGTGATACGCGCGCTGTCATCGTCGTGGCCGATGCGGTAGAACAACTCGTCGCGATGGGGCGCGGCCGCGCGAATTCCCGTGGCGGCGAAGCCGATCTTTTGTAGGGCCCGCCGAGACGGCGCGTTGTAGTCGAAGACTTTGGCGTAGCAGCAGCGCATTCCGGCGTGGCGATGCGCGGCGGCCAGCAACTGCGCGGCCGCATCGGGTCCGTATCCTCGCCCCCGGTAGTCGTGGCCGACCCAGTAATAGAAGAGCCCGACGTCGCCGTGCAGAACCAGTCCCACGCTGCCGATGAATCCCCACCGTCGGTGCATGACGGCGAACAGGTGCTGCTCCGCGTGTGCGCATGCCTCGTCGAGCCAGGCGTGCCAGCGACGGTCGTCCTCGAAGCGAGGCAGGCAGCACAATTGCGCGATCGCCGGGTCGTAGTACTGCCAGCGGAAGTCCGACACATGTCGATGACTGAGCGGCTCGAGCGATACGGCCCCGTCGGGGCTCGCGCACGAGGCCGTCGGGAGCCGAGCCGCGCGCCACTTGCGCCACGCCTGCACACGCCCGTAGGTCGCCGCGTAGCTTTGCCGAGCGGGGAATGAGAGCTGCATCGCGACGGCAAGATCGACGGCCGTCTCGGTGTCGCCGACCATGCAATAGGCGTCGCATAGCCAGTGAAACACGCGATCGTCGAGGCGATCCGCCGCATCGAAGGAATCGCCGACGGCAACGACGAGCGGCCAGTACGACCAGCAGGCCGCCAATTCCAGCAACAGCTTCTTCGCGTCGACGTCGAGCGCCTCTCGGTGCAACAGCCAAGCCCGCTCGAGGCCCTCCAACCAAGCCGAGCGGGTGGACGGCGCAAGCGTCGGCGCTTGCCGAAGGACTTCGCGCAGGCGGCGCGCGAGTACCGCCGGATGCCAGTCGCAATCGATCAAGCGGCTCAACGCGTCATCGAGCCCGGGACGTGCGCGCGGCTCATCGCGGCGTCCGTCATGGGGGCGCGGCGGGCTGAGTGCTTGCATCGTAAGGGGGGAAGTCTCCATGTCGTTCTTCGCCTTCTGACGTTTGCGGGAAAACGCGGCCCGCTGATCACTGTGCTTCAATGCGCGTAGCTATTTGTCGGCATTGGGACTTTGGATTCCAAGCACTTCGAAGATGTTGATCTGTCCTCCGAGCCGGAGGAACAGCTCTTGATACAACTCGGCGGTGTTCAGGCGGCCCCATATCGTCGCTTGACGCACGAGGTACGGCACGGGGCTATGCGGGTCCAAACGCATCAGATAGTCGGCGGTCTCCGCGAGCCGGGCATACGCATCGGCGCGGTCCCGTATCGCGCCGGCGGCCGCCGAGCGTTCAGGCGTCGTTTCGGTTTGGACGACATGCGCCGAATCGGCTGCCGCGGGCGTGGCCTCGGGCGACGAGTCTCGGGGTGCGATTCCGCGCCTATGCAATTCGCCGTCGACGAGCAGGCGCATCTGTTCCAGCAACTGCGCCATATTGCTCATGCTCGGCGCCTGGTCGCCGAACAGCGGGTCGAGCGCCGCGCTCAATGCTTCGATCGCCTCCAAGCCCGCCGACAAGCTGGCCCGCAAGTCGATGAATCCTTCTGTGGCTGCGGCGCCGAGCGCGCTTTGAAGTTCTTGAAGGCTGACGCCCTCGAGTTCGATCTCGGCCTTGCCATGCGCCGGCCGCAGCTGTTCGTTGCGATAGGCCTGCTCCCAGTCCGCCCAGCAGTAGGGGCGCGCCCCTTCGATGGCGATCAGCGGCGCAAGCCGGATCGCGCGCAGGTTCTTTTCCGCGATGGAGCCGACGATGTTGGCGCGGTGCTCGACGTCGCCGTCCGCCGCGCTCGGATGAATCTCGTCCCAATACCGCGTGCATGTTTCGCGGATCAGCACGAGCGTCGGCCCGATGCCAGCGATACCGTACTGCTTGACCTGCGCCTCGTACAGCCATGCCAGCAGCTGCATGTCCTTGCTTTCGTACTGGAGCGCGTGGCCCACGAGGACGCTGACGGCGCTCCAGTCGGCGCGCTTCAGTTCGCGCTCCCACGCGCCGAGCGGCAGGGTGGGGTCGTCCTGGCGTCTCGCCTCGCATAGGGCGGCGTAGCTCGGGGATCGGCGCGCCGGCTGTCCGCATGGAGCGGACGGATCGATTGGCGCGAGCAGGGCGTCCAGGCCCACGCCCAAGCATTGCCGAAAGTGCCGGTCGGCGTCCGGAAAGAGCGGATTGTTCATTGGCATCCTATCATTGGGGCGCGGCGCTCGGGAACGCGGCGGGTAGCCTCAAAGGCGTGGGCGTCTTCGCGTTCGCGTTCGATAGCTTCAGGCTCAGGAAAACGTGCGCGGTATCGCTGGCGGGCGTGCCGGCGCCATGCGAGTCGAGCACGCGGACATCGAACTGCAGCAGCGCGCGCGACGGGTCGTTCGCCGGCGCGGACGTGGGCCGGTGGCGTTCGATCATCCGCAGCAGCGCCCAATTGCCGGCGGCGGCGAACGACGCCGTGTTGCCGTCCACTTGCAGATCGGGCACGTCGACGGTGGCGGCGGGGCGCCACAGCGAAAGATCGGCCCAGGACAGATCGAGCACGAGCGGCTGTCCGTATTGCCAGTCCATGCTGTTGCCGCCGTTGGGGAAGGCCGCGCCCTTCGCGCCGGACATCAAGTTCATCTGACTGATCTGATTGCTGCCGTTCGCCGCGCTTTGCAATGCGCGGAAGTTCACGGTCAAGTTCAGAAGCGGATTGGCGTCGGCGCTCGCGGTACTGCTCGGCACGACGTTCCCGTGCAGGAAGGCATCGACCTGATCGAGTTGCGATAGGAACTGCCGGACGCTCTTCCAATAGGGATCGTTCAGGCTTGCGATCTGCTTCTCGAGTGCCGCGCGCGCGCTTTCGTAGTCGCTGAAGAAGCCCGACACCGCGGAGAGGCTCGCGTCGTCCGCGTCGATCGCGCCGAATGGGAAGCGTCCGGCTAGATCGCGATTGAAGCGGCTGGCGATCGGCTGATAAGCGTTCTGAGCCTGCGCATAGCGCTCGCCCTTGCAGCGCATCTGGACGCTCTGTTCCAATTGTTCGCGGTGGTTCGAGAAAAGATCGTTGCCGAGCGGGGCGGACTGATAGCTCGCGAGCACCGTTGCGCAGGTGCCGTTCTGCAGGTTCGGCAGCTGTTTCAGGAAAAGATTGTCGAGTAGGGACGGCTGCGAGGTCGGATCCTTGCCTTGAGCGTAGCGCTTCAGTTCGTTGGCGGTGTTGTTCCAGTAGGCCGCGTTCGAGGTGTTGGCGCTTGGATTCGGCGCTGACGGTTCGGCCTGGTTGAGGTAGTTCAGGATCGGCTGCGCGTAGCCGACGAGCACCTGCACGCGACTGACTTGGCGCGCGAGCATGTCCGTGATGACGGGCGTACTGCCCAGGTCGAAGAAGTAGGCGTCCGGGTCCGAGGACGCGGGCAGGAAGGCCGGCTGGTACAACTGGCTCTGATCGGCCAGCAAGGCGATGCGGCTCAACTGGCCGTTGGCGTACTGGTGCGCGCATTGCGTCAACTGTGTCGCACTGCCGTTCATGCCCAGGGCGCCGAATTGCTTTTCCACCGCGATCAGCAACGGAGCGATGGCGGCGAAGTTGCCGCTGTCGGCGCTTTGCTGCGCTTCGGCTGTCGTCGCTGCCGAACTCGAACCGTTCGCCGCCACGTTGGCTGCGGCTTGCGCCGATTGCAGGCTCGTATTCATCGCCAGTTCGAGCTGGTACCACGCGAGCTTGCGATAGAGCGCGTCGGGTTGTGCGTTCTTCAAAGTGGGTTGCGCGATGAACTTCTGATAGTCGAGCGCGTATTGATTGGCGTCCTTGAGCAAAGTCGAACTCCAATTGGCGAGGTTGCCTTGGCATGTGAAGTTGGAGACCGGATCGATCGCCATGTAGCCAAGGCCGCCGAGTGCGTTCAGGCCGGTCAATTCGCTTTGCACCGCCGGGTTCAGCGTGACTTGACCGTTGAGCGTGACGAAGAGCGGCCCGTACCCCGGAAGCGACATGCCGTTCAGCGTTTGCATCGCGAGCGGGTACTGGTGCGCGGCGTCGAACTGCGCGCTCACTTGCGCCAGCATGTAAGACGGGTAGCCGAAGTCGACCGTCAGCGGGCGTAGGCTGGCCGCGAGTTCGCTCTGGGCCGACGACAACGGGTTTGCCGTTGCGCTGGAGCCGAGCCATGACGTGCGGACCCACGTCAGCCATCGCGTGAATTGCTGTACATGCGCGAGAATCGGGAGCTTCTTCGCTTGCAGTTGCGCGAGAAGCAGGGGGCCGGCTTGCAGTTCGGATTGCATCAGCGACCCGGCCTGCGCGGCTAGCGCGACGATGTGGTCGCCGATGTTTCGCTTGAGCCGGGGCGGCGTGGCGATGTCCGCGCTGAAATCCCGACTCGTCAGGCTCTCGAGCGCGGCCGGCAAGAGGCCCGGCCGCGTGCGAACGAACGCCGGCAGCGGCGCGCGATAGGCATAGGCAACCAGCTCGATGAAGTCGGGCAAGGGCGTGCGCTCCTTGGCGTAAGGGGTCTTGCCCAGCAGCCGCTGAAAGCGGGCGGCGTTTTGCTCATAGTTGTCGACTTGCTGGATGAAGCGCTTCAATTGGCTCTGCGCTTGCGTATAGTCGACCCCGGCCGTCACGCCCGCGGTGGCCTGAGCGCTCAACTCGTAGCCACGTTGCGACATTTGGCAGGCGAGGCCGGGCAGGATGACCTTCTTGAACGCATCGTCCACCACGCGTCGGGCGCTTTGACGGCTCAATCTCGAATCGAGCAGCGAGACAGGCAGCAGCCAGCTTTGCGCATCGGCATCGATCTGCGCCACTTGTTCGATCAGCTGATAGACGGGCGCCTGGGCGATGCAGCTGCCGTTGCCGCCCGAATCGGGCGCCTGCAATTGCTGCATGCGCTCGAGGTCGTGCACCACGCGCTCGATTTGCCGGTCGAGCTGGTAGATCCGCACGCCGCAGGCGATCAAGAGCGCCGAGAACACGAACACGCATAGCCATTGGACGCGGCGAATCAGCAGATTGCGCGACCAGACGCCCGCACGTGTCGGGCGCGCGAGACGCCTTTCCGCGAGCACCTTCTCCAGCATCAAGTCGCGTACGAAAGAGACGTCTTGTCGTGGTCCGATCGGGCGTGCGCGTTCGTCTCCGTGTTCGGCAACGATCCCGGTGAAGTAGACGCCGCGCAGGAAGAACGCCGTTTCCCACGCCGAGACTTGGAACACGATGGACAGCCATTGCTCGAACGGCGCCTGCATTTGCGCGAATCGATGCGGATACAGGAAGAGCGGATCCGCATCGCCGGGCGCGATGCGCTCGCAATGCGCGGCGGATTCGACTTGCAGCGCCCGCAACTGCCGGCCGATTTCCTCGAAGATCGATGAGCCCCATTCGGAAGGGGGGCCTTCGGGCGATTGGCTCGGCGCCGACCAGCCGACCATTTCGTCGCGCCGCGGCGTGCTTTGCGAGCGCCAGAACGCGCTGAAGCCGTCGATATGATCGCAAGCGGTCACGACGAGATAGACCGGCAGCGCGAATTCAAGCCGCTCCTCGAGCGTGCGTAGCTGCTGTCTGGCGTTTTGCGCGGCGGCCATGCATCGCACGGGATCGCGCTGCAAAAACGTCGTGGCGGACACGACGAGCACGATGCCGTCGATCGCGCGTTCCGGGCGCAGCGCATCGAGTTGATCGAGAAACTTTTGCCAGGCGCGCGCTTCCGGTCCTTCCTGCGCACCGCCGTCCAGCGCCGCGCTTGCCGCGGCGTCGGACAGTTTTCCTACCGGATCGAGGACCAGCGCCTCGTCCAGCGCATACCATGTCGAGCCGTCGATGCTCAGCGATCGCTGGCGCTCGCTGAGCGGCTGCCTGTGCTGGGGGCCGATCGATTCCAGCAGGCTCGTCTTGCCCGCGCCCGCCTGTCCCACCATCATCAGCCAGGGCGACGCATAACGCCACTCGCGCCGGGTGCGCAGATAGTCGATCGCGAGTGAGGCGCGCTCGATCCACCCGGCCATGCGAGGCTCGGACGGCGATGCGCAACCGCATAGGGCTGGAACCGGCGGGGCCTTGATGAGCGGCTTGACCTTGCCCCATACCTTTCGGGCAAGGCCGGCGACGAGGGCGAGCGCGACCACCGCCGAGACGGCGAGCAGCGCGAGTTCGACCATATGAGGATCGAACGCCCACCCGGTCTGGGCCTTCAGCGACGCAATCGATTTTTGCAGTCCATCCACAAATGCGCTCCTGCTTGAGCCAGCTAGGTATTCAAATATCGTTCGAACGGGTGCATCAATACGATCCATGCCGCCGTCGTCAACAACAGATAACCGATCAATCCGTACAGCCCGAGGTTGCGCCAAGGGGAAACGGGGGCGAGCCGCTCGTCTCGGTGGCCCGTCAGCGAGTAGGCATAAGCCTGGGCGAACGCGTGCTCGCTCTCGCTCGGCGTGCCGCTCGCGCTCGACGACACGAGCTGGTACAACTGGCCGCGTATCTTGTCCAACTGAGGCTGGGCCTGGCGGGCGCGGTAGCGTCCCTTGAAGCCGAGCTCCATCGCCAGCAGGAATACCGCCGCCAGATCGACATGCAGCGGCGTGCGCAGATCGTCTCGCACGAGCTGCTCGGCCATCGCGAAAAATCGCGAGCCGGCGTGGCTCGAGCCGAACATCGACTGTTCGAGCAGCACGGCAAGCCACGCATCGCGCCCCGGCCATTCGAGTTCGAAAATGAGAATCTCATCGGCCAGCGCCGCCATGAGATAGAGCGCCTTGCGTTCCAGTTGCCCGGCCTCCGAGGCCTCGCCATCCGAGCAGCGGCGTTCCTGCCGCCGCAGCGCACCGAGCAGCCGTGCGCTGATGCGCTGGGCGAATTCCGCGCCGGTGCCGGGCTGCGGGGCATGCTCGCCCGCCAAATAGGCCCCGAGCCAGCCATCCGCTTGCGCCTGCTTGATGGCGGCGACCTCTTGGTAGAAGTCGGCGAAGCGCGCGACCAGTTCGAAGCTGCCCCGGCGCGGTTCGAGCCACTCGGGCGCTTCACGCATGATCGTTCTCGGACTGCGCCGGCGGGGCGGGCGGCGAAGGCGACGCGGGCGGCGTGGCGGAGGACGCGGCCGCTCCGGCCTTTTGCTTTCTGCGGTACAGCGTGATCGATGCCGGCAGCGCGTCGCTCTTCCGGCCCACGATCTGCAGCACTTCGTTCTCGCGGAACGCCTCCTGCGCGCCTTGATCGTCCAACGCGAGCGTCTGGTTTTTCACAAAGAATAGGAAGGCTTGCGGCCGCAGCTTTTCGCGCTCGATTTCGTGTGCCTGCAATGCACGAACGGAAGCGCCGCCGACGCGGGCGCGGCGCAGCGTCGGCATGAGGGCTGCGTCGGCGATGACCGCTTCGTTCAACCACGCGGACAACTGCGTCGCCGTTTGACCTTCGCGCGGCTCCAGCTCGACGATCAGCTCGTCGGACGCGCCCGCGGGCAGGCGCCGCTCGAAGCAGGCATCGGGCAAGGTCGGGTCGTGCAGGTCGGTGCGCAGGAAGGCCAACGTTTCATAGCGCGTGTCGACCGTCTCCATGCGCGCCAGGATGAAATCGATCGCCTGCTGAAACTGCGGCATGCAATCGTCGTGCTGATACGGCTTCATCAACAACGGCAGCGGATTGGGTCCGATCGCCGCGACCGCGCCGACGATCTGAGCCAGCGCTTGGTACAGCTCGCTCGGGTGCGTGCGCCCGTGCAGCAGAGTCGACAGAGCCGGCAGACATGCGCTGATATGGCGCGCGGCCGTCAGGTGCTGGCGGCGTTCGTTGCCCATGTTGTCTTCGGGATCGCCGGTCTTGCCGTTTTCGCCGAGCTGCGCGAGCTTGTCCCACAGGCTTTCGTGCAGTTCGTGCAAAGAACGCCACAAATTCGACGGACCGAGGCACTCGGCCGACGCGATATGCAGCATGGGCGGGTGGTACGCCGTGATCTGAAGCTGTTGGTTCTCGCCGCGTGCGACTTCGAGAATCGGAACAGCGCTGTGCACCGCGGGCGTACTGGCGCCGAGGTGAAGGTGAAAGCGCACCTGAAGGCGCGGCAACGCCAGGCCGTCCTCACCCGTGTTCTCGTCGGCGCTCGGTTCGTCCAAGATCGAGTTGTAGCGTCGTTCCTGGCTGTCCTGGCATGCGGCGTGGGCGCCGCGCGGATTGACCCAGCACCAGACTTTCAACGGTGCTTCGCCGCTCTTGCAGGCCGAGCCGATCTCGAGCTCCATATTTCCGGGCGGGTTGCGCGGCAGCGCGCCCGGGAACGACACGAGCAGGCCGTCGGGCAGGATGCACTCGAGTTCGCTGAGGATCAGGACTTCCTTGACGATGTCGACGTGAAGTTTCAACACGCCCCAGTAGTGGGGCGCCACCGCTTGCAGACGATGACGCAAATGGGCGTGCCAGTATCGATCGTTCTGCTGGAGATGCTGCGGGGAAAGCATCATGCCTTCCGACCATTGAATCGCGTCGGGGAGCGGGGCGGCGTGTGTCATGGCGCTGGTCATGTCGGTACTCGTTGCTCTCGGTGGCGTCACTGCGACTTGTAGATCACGGTCGTCGGCGTGAGCCAGATCGTCACGTTCTTGTAAGGGGTGATGTTGCCCTTCGGTTGTCCCGCGGCGCTCAGGTAATTCGCGTACACGTACACGTCGATCGCCTTGCCGTGCCGCTTGGGCAGGCTTGCCGTCGCGAGCGTCGCGGGCGGCACCTGCAGGCTCACGACGTCGAGGCCGTTGGCCAATCCGGCCGTCAGCGCGTCCTTCTTCTGAAACCAGTCCGGTCCCGTGGTCGGCAACATCGCCACGACGTTGCTGTCGTAGACGAACACGATATCGAGTTGGGTCGCGGCATTCTGATTGGCGCCGACTTCGGCCACGACCTTGATTTGCGACACCGCGGCGGACTTCGACCAGCCGAGCCAGCTGCAACCGGCGAGCAGACCCGTCCCGCTCAAGATGACGATACAGGCGAGCCGCGACGTTATGGGCGAGAGAGACGGGCGAGCCGCTGTTTTCGAAGAGGCTGTCATATCTAGCTCAGCAACAGAACGCGAAATTGCGCCGGTACGATCGACATGCCCATCGTGTTGAACGGCATGCCGTTCATGCCGACGAGCGAGGTGAGCCGCGTCGCGAACGCCGTTCCGACGATCACCTTGAAACTGCCGGTCACGTAGGTATCCGGGCCCATGAAGACTTGCGACACCACGCCGCCTTCCACTCCAGGTTCGTCGCCCATGCTGATGGTCCCCTCCGTCATCAAGTTTTCGGCGAGCCCCGTGCCGAACATCACGTTGAACACGGACGGTATGTGCGCCGTCGACATCGTGATGTTCGGGTAGGGGATCGGCACCGGCACGACGATGGGTGTCTTGCAGACGTCCGGTATGGTCATCATCGACATGGCGGCAAGACTGTTGGTGGCGAACATGGGTTTCTCCTGGTGCGGGTGCGATGCATTCGGTGTCGGGCCGGTTCAGCCCATGCTGATGCGCTCGCCGTCGACCTTCACGTCCTGTTCGGCGGTGACGATCGCTTGCTGCCCATGCATGCGCAGCAGTTGCCGCACTTCCAGTAGGTAGTGCTCGGCCTTGCCGACGAAATGCCCGACGCTCTGCACAAGACTCTCGTGAACCGTCGTGAACAAGTTGCGGCCGTTCAAGCTCAGCACGCCGGTGGCGGCGCTCACCTCGACGTCGGCGAGGCTCTGCAGTGCGATGTTTTCGATCGCGTCGAGCGTGATTCGCGCTTGCTCGATGCGCATTTCGGATGCGCCGGGGACGCCCAGCCGAACTTGCTTGGGCTCGGTTCGATGCAGAACGTGAAGAATGTAGCTGGCGTCGTTTTGGCAGGTCGCGGTCAGCACGTGGTCGCCTACCTCCGGGCGCACGAGGCAGCTCAACGCTTGGTGCGCCATGCGCCCGTCGTTGAGCAGATAGGCGTGCTGCTCGAGCGCGACGACGATCTTCGCCTCGACCAGATGCAGCGGCAGAGGCGGGGGAAGTTTGCTGGTGGTCTTCAAGGAGCCCATCATTCTTTCTCCATGGCAAGCGTGCGTGCTTCGGCGGACAGGCGCGCTGGATCGGTCTTGCCGACCTGGCGCAGGCTGGCTCCGCGAAAGCGCGCATCGCACAGCTTCGCGTTGTGAAATTGAGCGTGATCGAGCGTGGCGTCGGAAAAGTCGACGCCATCGCCTTCGATGTGTTCCATGCGGGCGTAAGTGAGGTCCGCGCCTTGAAACGACACGTTTCGGTGTTGGCTTTTGTTCCAGATGCTCGCTTTCAGCCGTGCGCCGTCCAGCCGGCAATCGCGCAGCGCGGCGTGTTGGAAGATGGCGCCTTCCAACGTTGCGTCCGAGAGATTCACGTCGTCCAGCTGCGCTTCGAGCAGGAGCGCGTGCGACGCGTTCGCACGGCTCAAATTCGCTTGTCGCAAGCGAGCGCGGTAGAAATTCGATTCGGCGATGTCGGCCGCGGCCAGATCGACCTGCGACAGATCGGCGTTCTGCATCGAACATCGCCGCAGTTGAAGGCCGCTCATGACTTGGCCTTCGAAGTTCGCGTTCGAAAAGACTACCCCGTTCGCGCGCATGCCTCGCAAGTCGACCGTGCGCCAATCCGCGGGGCTGATCACGCACTGATCGAGCTGCGCGTCCGAAACGCTCGCGTTGTCGAAGTCGTCGTCGATCAACGTGCATCGCTCCAGGGCCGCGGCGTTCAAGCTGGCCGATCGGAGGGAGCTGTTCACGATCGAGCTGACTTGAAGCCGAGCGTGGTCCCACCGGCTGCCGCTGAGGTCGCAATCCACCCAGCAGCCGTGCCGCATGTTGCGCGCGCCTAGCCGGGCTTGAGACATCGTGCATTTGACGAACGTGGCGTGGTCCAGATCGGCGTTGGTGAAGTCGGCGCCGCGCAAGTCGCAGTTGATGAATTTGGCGCGCGCGAGCGCGCAATCGGCGAACGAAGCGTTCGAGAGATCGACCTCGCTGAATGTTGCGCCGGCCAGCACGCGGTGACGCGCATCGAGCCCGTGCAGGTCGCGCTGGCGTATCGGCTGATCGAGCTTAATCGCCCGCGCGATGTCCTCCCATATCGTCATGCCGAACTCCTCGCTTGCTGCGCGGCGCCTTCCGGGGGAATCGACCCGCCGCGCTCGGATTGAACGAACGCGGCGCCAAGCAAGCGGGCCCCGGTGAAATCGGTCTTGCGGCACAGGCAGCGAAAGAACTCGACGCCGGCGGCTTCCGCGCTGCGCAGGTCGCTGCGGTACAGGCCGCAGTGCGAAAACGCGCTGCCCGTCAGCAAGGCTGCACGCATGTCGCATTGCCCGAAATCGCAACGCAGGAACTGTGCGTCCTTCAGGTCGACGTGCGATAGGTCGGCGCCGTGGAAGCCGCAGTGTCTCGCCACGGCGCGGACCATCGCCGCGCCGCGCCAATTCGTTTTGCCGCCGGCTTGCACATGGTCCAGCGTGGCGTCGTCCCAGCGGCTATGTTGCAATTCGGAGAGATTGAATACGCTTTTTTTGAGCGAGGCGCGCCTAAAGTTGCCGCGCTGCAGACGCGCGCGCAGAAAAACCGTTTTCTCGAGTGTGGATGCTTGCCAACTGCTCTCGTCGGCATCCAAGTCGAACAGGGTTGCGCGGCTCGCGTCGGCTTCGTCGAATACGGCGGCTGGGCAGGCGAGCGCAATCCCGAGCAGACGGCGCAAGCGTGCGCCTCGCAGGTTAGCGTGAGGCCACTGCGCACCGAGCGCTTGCGCGCGGGAGAGGTCCGCTTTTTCGAACGAGATGTCACGTCCTTGGCTCTCGCACAGGTTCGCGCCCGTCAGATCGGCCGCGAAGAAATCCGCCCGTTCCAACCGCGCACCCACGAGGACCGCGCCTTGCAGGTTGGCGCCGACGAAACGTGCATCGGTCAGATCGGCGCCGTCCAGCATGACCTCCCGCAGGTCCGCGCCCGAGAAGTCGACCCCGCTCAGGTCCGCGCCGGCGAAATCGCGGCCGGCGAGCGGCACGCCCGCTTGATGCCATTGGCGGATTTGCGCGCCGAGCCCCTTCGCGGTATCGGACGGGTACGGCAACGAAGGCAGCGTGACTTTCGGCGCCCCTCGGCGCGACTGGCGCCGCAACGCAGGAATCTTCGCTACCGCGGCCCGGGATGCTTCGTACTGCGCGCGTTCTTTGTCGCTTGCATCGCTACCGGGCTTCGGCAACTGCGCCAGCATGGCTTCCACCTGAGGATCCGTGCCGGCCTGCTCAGGCGGCAGCAGATCGTGGGCGGGCTTGGCGGCGCGCTCCAGCGCCGCGGCGAGCAGCTTGATCGGATCGACGGTGGCGGGCGGCATCGGCGGCACTTTGGCGAGCGCTTGCTTGCCGCGCCGTTCGGCATCGGCTGCGAGCGCCTTAGCCTTCGTCACGATGTCCGACAGCTCGAAGTCGCCTTCGGCCGCCGTCTCCGCTGTCATCAATCCGAGGGCGGGCAGCGCCGCTCGCGCCGGTTGATGGTCGGAGGGCGGCGGGGTACCGCGCCGTGCCCAATATTCCTCATCCAGCAGATCGAGCCGCTGTTGGCTGCGTTGCAGCGCGGCCTGTTCGGCTTCGCGCTGGGCTATCGCTCGCCGGGCCCGCTCGGCCTCGGAGCGCTCCGGCGCGAGCTGGCTGTCGTTGAACACGTGTAGCAACGCCGTGCGCGGGTCCAGACGCAGTTGCATGACTTCACGATAGTGCGACGCGCTCTTCGGTGCGTCCTTGTGTTCGTAGCCCGCCATCAGCACGCCGACGTCGAGCCCGTCGCTGTCTTGGATCTCGATATGCCCGTGGTAGATCGCGACACCCAGGTCGTGCTCGGGCATGAACCAGATCGTGTCCATCTGAAGCGGCACCTCGCGAGCGACGTCGGGCGCTTGTTCCGGGCTCAGCACGAAAGCTCGGGCGGCCAGGCTGGGCAACGCCCCTTCCAGCTCGGCATGCTTCGCGTGGAGGTTGCGCAGCGCGTATCGTTCGCCGCCTTGGAACGGCGAGCGCGTCCACTGATCGGGCGGCGCCATGTTGAAGACGCTCCAGTCGATGTCGCGTGCAAAGCCGGGCGCGTCGTATTTGGACCAAGTGCGGCCGTAGCTGCCGAACTTCGAGCGACGCGCCGCGTTGCCCACGGGAATCGGGCCGAAGCCGGCCGGTACGTTGGCCCGCCAAACATTGCCCACCGCTTTCGGTGCATAGGACACGTTGGGCATGGCGCCGCGCGCTTTGCGCAATCCGGGCGCGCGGCTGCCGCATCCGGCCGGGTTGACCGGATTGCGCTCGCCGCCGAAAGCGCGACTGTAGGTCAGCGGCATGTCGAGGAATGGTTTGGGGTGCCCGACGCGCGGCGTGCGCAGCATGCGCGAGCGCCATTCGCGATCGCCGCATACGCACAGGCACTTGCTGATGCTCGGCTGCCCGGCGATGTCGTCCACTTGCAATTGCACGGTCAAGCTGGTGCACGCTTTTCGATCCGGAGCGTGGGCGGACCCCACCAGCAAAACTTCGCCGCCTTGCTTGGACATCGCTTCGTCGAGCGGCTGCCCAGGCGGCAGGCTCGCGACGACGTGCGCCCATTGTTTGCTTTCGGCGAGAAAGCGCTCCGTATGTGCGCCCAGCGGAAAGAATCCGATCGCCGCGACGGACAGGTAATGCCGCCCCAAGTACGAGTAGGGCTTGTTCAGTACGCCGAGCGATTGAGGTTTGATGATCTTCATCTCGGCTCACATGAAGATGATCGTGGCTTCGATCATATGGATTCGCGTGACGATGTTGTCCACGTGCGGCGTCTCGTCGTTGTTCGACACTTTGGCGCCGGGGCCCGCCGTCTCCACGGTCGTGGCTTCGGCCATGGTGATGATGTTCGAGGTGGCGCCGCTGGTTTCGATCCGCGTGGTGTCGCCCACCGTCACCACGATCGTCGCCGCGCCCTTGGTTTCGTCCTGTTGCACGACACCGTTGACCTTCGTGATGGTCTCCCCGCAATTGACGTGATCTTCGACGGTGACGCCGTTCGTGACGGTGCGGGTGACTGCGCCCGTGACGATTGTTTCCTCGAGATCTCCCGAGATGGAATTGCGGATCGTGTCGCCGGTGAGAGAGGTTTCCTCGATGTTGCCGGACGTCGTATCGCGTATCGTGTTGCCGATTACGCTGGTTTCGATGATGTTGCCGCTCGTCGACGTCCGCGTGGTGTTGCCCGCGATGCTGGTTTCGATGAGGTCGCCGTTCGTCGTGGTGCGCGTCGTATTGCCGACGGTGATGCTTTCGACCACGTCGCCGCTGATGCTCGTCGTGAACGTTTGGCCCGTCGTCGATATATTGGTGTTGACGCCGATGTTCGTATTGGAGGTCGACGCCGCCAGCGTGGTCGTGGAGGTGCTCGTGATGCCGGTGCTCACGCTGACGCTGTTGCCCGTGTACCGCGTCGACTCTTCGGTTTCGATCCAGCTGTTGCTGATCGATTGCTCGAAGTGCGAATGGTTGTAGCTGACGGTGCCGATTTGACGACCGTAGGTCGAACCGAACGACTCCGACGCACTGAGCACATCGCCCGCGGGCGAGCTTGATCCGTAAAGCTCGCCGGCATTGGAACTCGCCCCGGGCGCTGCGCTGTCGGCGGCGCTGAAGCTGTAGCTCGCCCCTTGAGAGAAGCTCGCGTTGCCGAACCAGCCCGTTTGATACGCGTTCGTGACGATGCGTGTGGCTTGACTCAAGTCCGGTATCGAATACTTGCCGTAGCTGATGTTTTGATTGTCGCCATAGCTCGTCGAATAATTGCTGCCGACATGCGTGTTGGACAGCCATCCCGATGGCACCACGAGCTCGCTGCCGTTGGTCTGGATGATGTTTTGAATTTCCGGCAGCTCCGATTCGTCTTGGGCGCGCGCCACGACGACGATGGAGCCGACGGTCGGGGCCGTTTGCATCGACGAGGACAGCTTGATCCATACGGACGGGTCGTCCTTGGCGGCCGTCGAAAAGCGCACGTAGACGCCGATCTGCGGAAACGGCGCCGAACTCAACGAATCGGTGAACGTGCTTTGGCCAGTGTCGAACGAGGCCGTCGATCCGAAGTCGACCGGGTTTTGAACAGGCGCGGTCGCGCCCGACACGACTTCGGCCAGCACGGCCCCTTGCTGCGTGGACTGAATGGAGTAGGGCGTAATCGAGAAGGCGGCGTCGCCGGCCTGAAACTGGTTTTGATACTCGCCGTCCGCACTTGCTTGATGCGAGACCATCGTCAGAACGAAGGCGCCGTTATCGAGGAAGGGGACGCTCGGGTTGGTGGGCCCGGCGCCGCTAGTCAACGCGAACCGGTGCCCGACGCGAAAGTGGGCGCAGTTGCTCGTGCCGCTCAGCTCGCCGCGGCTGCCGTCCAGGGTGCTTTGCGTCGCACTCGAGAATATTTGTGCCTCATCCTTGCTGCAGCCGTATTGGTAGCTCTTATACAAATTGAACGGCAGCAACCGCACGTCCTCGCCTGCGTCCGCGTCAAACGAATTGAACTGCACGATGCGATTGTGCAGCCATGCTCCGTCTTGTTGCGTGAGCACGCCGTGCACGCCGGTGCTGGCGAGCGACTGCTTCATGCTGAATTCGGTCACCACATCGTCTTGTTCCAAGCTCAGCGCGCGCGTATCGGTGAATGTGTAGCGCACGCGCTTGCCGCCGGGCGCGACGTCCGGATATTGCGCCTGGTTTGAGAATATGAGCGTTTGACCCGTGCCCGAATGGACGAAATAGAAGTGCAGCAGCGCTTTTCCCATCAGCCGCTTGAGAAACTCGAAGTCGGTCTCGCCGGCCTGCATCCAGTCTTGGCGCCGATTCGCCGCAAGGTTGTACTGCGTCTGGGCGAGCGGCGCATAGGCGATGTTGTGCTCCTCGAGCAGGGCCTGGATCATCTCCCACACGGTCTTGCGATGAAACACGCGGTAGTGGTTCGTGAGCGTGAGCCGATGCAGCGCGGGCTTCATCGAAATGCTGTAAGCGCCCCGGTTCTTGACGGCGAAACTCGTGACGATGCCGTTGAAGAGCGACATGTTCGAACTCGCCGAGGCGCTGCCTTCGATCGCCGCCCTGAATTGATCGGCGCTGCCGTCGGCATCTGTATCCTTGCCGATGCCGATCGTGACGGCGCGGCCGATGAGTTCATCAAAGCGCAGTGCGACGGCGTTGCTTCCATCCGAGTCGGCGCTCAACTCGAGCTGAAATTCGAACAGTTCGGATACGCTTTCCTGTCCTTGAAAGCGCTCCAGGCGGAACGTTTCCGCACCCAGTATCGTGTTGCGGTCGACGAAGATCGCGCAATGCAGAAAGACGACCGGCTCCGGCGAAGCCAGCCGATTCACTGCAAATGCACGGGACGTATCGACGCTTTGAGTGTCGCTCATGCCGTTCCCTCGGTGTGGTAGGTCGAGATCACGTACCGAACCGGGCGCGTGGCGCGCGGTTGTGCGGGCCTGCCGGCAAGCCAGGCGCTTTGGCCCAGCCGCATCGACGTCGTGTCGTCGCGCCGCGCGGGCTGGGGCAGCGGCGTGCGCGTGATGCTGTCGTCTCTGACGTGGAGCACGATTTCGCAGTCGGCCAAGCGATCGACGAGCAACTTCACCAACCCGCTCAACATGGCGTAATCCGATTGGCCCGCGGGGACGGCGGCCGCGACGGCCTCCGCGTTTTGGGCGTTTTGGGCGGAAGGCTGCCGCGGCGCCGGCGGCAAAAGGCGGCGCAGCGCATCGTAATCGACCGTATGGATATCGAGGCGCAGCCTCGCGTGCTGATCCCAGACACGGTGGCCGACGACACACGTTTGACCCAGCCGATGATTGCGGCGGCCAAGCGAGCATCGGTCCCGCTCGTCGATGTCGAGCCAGGCGCCGACATGCTCGGTCAGTGAGACTTGCGCGCCGAGAGCGACGCTGAGCACGTCGACGATCGTCGATGCTTGCCTTCGACGGTTCGCCAGCAGGCCTGCGATCCCCAGCCAGCCGCGCGCCGGCAGCGGTACTTGCGCGGCCAGCTTCGTGTTCGCGAGGCCCATCAGCGAAGCCAAGCAGTGCGCGATCTCCGTTTCGGCTGGCGCGGTGTCGTCGAGCCCGGGCGTCAATGCCTGCTTGAATCGATAGCGCACGACGTTCGCGCGCTGGTTGAACATGTCAAAGAAGTCGGCCATGGCCGTTTCGCGCTCCGCCGACAGCTCGCGCACCCATTCGGTGAACGGTTCCGGCAATGGGCCGGTCACGCTGGCAAGGCAGAAATTGGCCGTGCGTATTTCGACGGGCGCCTCGCCCGCACGCGTGTCGCCGACTTCGTTCGGGTCGCTCCGCACGGGCGGCGGCAGCTTCAACTGCGTGAACTCGCGAATCGGAAACGCAGCCGAAAGATCGGCGCGAAAACGCAGGCGCCGTTCGATGGGCAGGTTGTGGTCCGAGTCGGACAGCAGCAGACGCATCAACTGAAACGCGTTGAAGTCGCCGTACTGCCGGAGCAGATACTCCCTTACAGTGCGATAGCGGTGCCGGCCGATGCGCGCCATTGCTTAGGGCTCCCCTTGAGGCTGCTCGTTTCCAGCGCGACTTCGACCAGGTGATTCACACTGGCGTAGCCGCGCAAGAAATGACGCAGCACGGAACAGAACAGGACCGCGCTGCTGGCGCCGATATCGCTAGGCTCCATGACCACGGTCAACTCACAGCCGCGCACGAAGCCGCGCCACGCGTCCTTGCCGACGTGTCGCGCAATGCTTCGGCTGCGTAGCGCCTTGATGGCGTCGATTTGTTTCCAGCCGCTTTCCTGATTGGGCCCGACGTGCAAACGCAGGATGTCCTTCAGCGCACCCAGCGCGATGGGACCGCCGTCGAGCGACAGGTGGTTCAGCGCCAATTGCGACACGAGCGACCATGGACGGTTGCCGATCTGCGGCGGCGTGTGATGCGGCGTCGGCTTGGTCAGCGCACGGATACGCAGGACCGGCCCCGCGCCTTCGAGGTGCAGTGGGCTGCCCGACATCAACCGTTCGGGCAAGCGCCGGTTCGTGCATAGCGCGCGGCCGCCGACCACCTCGTCGGTGAGCTGGCTCAAGTTGAATTGCCGATCGAGAAACGACACGAACATTTCGCTGCCCGCGACGTGAAGGGCTGTCGCCGGCACGCGACGGCACAAATAGAAGTAGTCCTGCTCCTCCATGCGGCGGACATTGTCCATGGCGAAATACGGCGCGAGCGGACGAGGCTTGCCTTCGCTCGAAATCGACTCCAATTCTTCGATCGAATGGATTTCGCAGTAACGGTGATTTTTCAGATCGCCCGTCATGCGGTACTCGTAATCGCTGTGACTCAGTGCGATGGGATCGATGCGTTGCGAAAACAAGTTCACGAGCGGGACGCAGTTCAGCTGCAGCGAGGCCGCGTCGAAATGCATCATCGGCTGAAACGGGCGATCGAGGACGAGAATCAGATCGAAGTAGTCGTTTACCGCACTGAAGTCGAGCTGATCGAGTTGATCGATTTCGAAGAAAAAGAACTTCTCGGGGAACGAGAAATATTCCTGCAGCAGGCGATATCCCGAATGCGTGTGCGCATTGGCCCTGAGCGCCGCCTCGTCAGGTTCCATGCCGAGCCAGCGCAGCGTGTCGGGCGGTAGTTGCCGGACCGGCTGAGTCGCGGCGGCGGGCAGAACGGCAATGCCCGACAAATGAAGCGCGAGCAGTTCGTACAGCGCGACGGCGTTCGCTTGCGCGTCGTTGATGTAGAAGCGCAGACGGCGCGGGCCCTTGCCTTTGGCCTGCAGCGCGCCGATGCCGTTGGGCCGAACGCGCACCCGCAGCACCGATTGAGACGACGATGTCTTGCCGAGGAACGCATATTCGAGTGCGGATTCGAGCACCACGGTGTCGATCAGCAAGGGCAGCAGCGGCGTTTCATAGCAGGTTTGAAAACGGCATTCCGTCTTCTGACCGAGATGATTGGTCGTCGCCGCGGTGATCATCCGGCCGCGCGCGAGCGTTTGCTCCTTGGAGAAGTCGGCGCCGTCGGGCTTCACGTCGATCTGCGCGATCAGCATCGACGGGATCGGCGCTTCGAGATGCGGATACAGAAAGGCGAGCAGGGCGTCCGGCAAGCGCGCCTTGTCGAGTTCTACCTGGTGCCTCAATCTCGCGACGAGGAACGCGAACGACTGCAGCAGCAACTCGACTTGAGGATCGGTCGCCTCGCGCGCGTTGAGGCCGAGCGTGCGCGCCAGTTCCCGATGCTTTTCGCTGAACAGGACCGATTCGCTTCTCAGTGCGCTCAGCTCCTCGCGGAAGCAGTCGCTGAGCGTGACGTTTGCGCGTTGCATACCGTTCCTCAATGCGACGGCAGCTCGAAATGGAACACGTCCATTCCGTTGCTGTCGTCGATGGCGCCGTAGATGGCGACCCGGTAGGGGCCGAGCGCTTCGCTGGTCGACTCGATCTGAACGCGCGGCGACCTCAACCTCGGCTCATAGCGCGCAATCAGGCGCGCCAGCCGCTGCGCGTATTGCTCGAGTTGCGGCTTGCTGTACAGCTCGAACTCGACCACGCTTTGAGCGCCGAAATCGAGCAAATCGAGGTCGCCGCCGGAGCGTGCGATGCGCGCGCTGACGAGACGCTGGATTTGCGCGGCGATCGCGGCGCGCACATCGAATGCGTGCGTACCGTCGAACGATGGGGGCTGCGCGAGGCGTTCGAGCAAGAACTGCATGCGATCTCCTGACCCATGAAAATGCCGGTCCCCGACGGGGACGAGCGCGATACGTCGACTAGGGGTTGGACGAGAACTTGCCGGCGATCGGCATGTTCTTGGCCAGACTCCATCCGGCGGTCTTCACGCCCTTGGAAGACATGTCGTTGATCTGCTGCGTGTACGTCCAGATCACTTCCGTGAAATTGAGCTTGAATTGCTCGGTCGGCATGTCGTTCGGGTGCGTCTGAAGCTGGATTTCGCTGATGAGCGTGTCCTTCATCTCGATCTTGATGATGTTCTGCGTCTTGCCGCCCGATTCGCGCGCGATATAGATCGTGCTGGGCGCGCCCGCGCCGGTCCCGAGCAGCTTGGCGCCGAGGCAATATTCGTACAGCTTGACCGACGTCTGGTCGACGTACTTGACGAGCGTGAACTCGGTGATGATGGGGCGACCGGATGTCCGCGCGTTGTTGCTGACGTCGGTCGTGACCTGCTGCTTCATGCCCTGATGCAGCGAGACGATTTCGATGCACAGGCCACCGGGGCCGTCGGACACCCACGACGAATTGTCGATCTGGCTGCCGTCGCTATTCATGATGCTCTGGTCGCCAGGCTGGAAAAGAATCAAATCCATGACCACTCCTTCGATCGAAAAAAGATGAGAGTTACTTCGGCAAGTTGGCTACGAGTCGAATCGAAGTCGTGAGTTCTTCGAGTTGGAAATGCGGCTTGAGAAATACCGTTGCGCGGTACGCACCCGGTTCGCCGGGCACATCGGTCACGACCACCTTCGCTTCGCGAAGCGGATAGCCGGCCTTGGCATCCTGCGAAGCGTTGTCGTCGAGCAGCACGTAGTTGGAGATCCACGAATTGAGAAAATCTTCGACATTGCCGCGGGTCATGAACGTGCCGATCTTCTCGCGCATGATCACTTTGATGTAATGCGCGAAGCGCGATGCGGCGAGCATGTACGGCAGCATCGCGGAGATCTTCGCGTTGGCGTTCGCCGAATCGGAGAAATACTTCTTGGGCTGGTTGGTGGTTTGCCCGCCGAAAAAGGCTGCCTTGCCGGTGCCCTTGCAATGACACAGCGTGATGAAGCCAAGGTCGTTCAGCTCCTTCTCACGGCGGTCGGTGATCGAGATCTCGGTTGGGCACAGCAGCTCCACGCTGCCGTTGCTCGACGTATACGTGTAGCTGGGCAGGCCTTCCACGAGCCCGCCGCCTTCGACGCCGCGAATCGCCGCGGTCCAGCTATAGAGCGCGAACGCGTTGGTGATGCGCTCGGCAAGCAGATATGCCGGGTTGCCCCAGAGGAAATGGTTCGGTTCCGGGTCGGGATAGTTGAGCGGCTCGCCGCTCATCGAATAGACCGTCGCGGAATTGAGGCCGCCCACCTGCTCGTCGAAATTGATGCCTTCGCAGGCTGTGGTGTTTCGCTTGTCGGGCGAACCGTACGGTAGACGCAGCAGGGCGCGCGGCAGCACGAGCGTGACGTAGCGCGCGTCTTCCATTTCGCGGAAGCCCTGCCATCCTGCCGAATCCACGCCTTCGAAAATCTTCTTCAGGTCGCGCGGCTTGTCGAGCTTGTCGAATCCGCCCAGGCCGAACAGCTCGGTCGAAGCCTGCGCGATGAACGGGGCGTGCGCGGCCGCGGCCACTTCCGACATCTTCGTGACGAAGTCGATGTCGTCCCCGGATTTGCCGATCGCATAGTCGCCGACGAGCAGGCTATACGGGTTGCCGCCGAACGTGCCGTATTCGGCTTCGTAAATGAGTTTGAACAGCGCGCTCTGGTCGAATTCGACGGCCTTGAGCATGTCCTTGCGCAACTCGTCCTTGGTGGCGTTGAATACGCGCAGCTTGAGCATCGTGCTGGTCTCGGTGTTCATCACGAGATAGTGCAGTCCGCGCCAGGTGGCTTCCATTGCCTTGAAGCTGTCGCAATGCATGATGCTCGAGAGTGCACTGCTCAGCTTTTCGTCGATGAGCGAAACGAGTTCATCGATCACGGCGATCGCGCCGCGCTTGCGCGCTTGGTCGATCTGGTGGGCGGCGTCGGCGTTCGTTTCGACGAAGTAGAGGTTCAACTGGGCGACGAACGCATTGAGCAGCGTCGACGTTTGATCCTCCGACATACCGAGCGGCTTGGCGATCGCAGTGTTGGCGGCCTTGACGCTCGCATCGTCGATCGCGGGCGCCCCTTCTTTGCCGGGGTTGGCTTTCTCGATCAGTGCGTCGAGTTGCGCGCTGACCGGATCGATGGTCTCGGCCTTGGCCTGCAGCTCGCGCATCTGGCTGCGCGATTGATACAACGCCTTGAGCGAGGGCAGCGCTTGAATGACCTTCATCGGCTCGAAAGCATCGATGTTGGGGAACGTGAGTTCGTTGTCCTTCTCGTCCTTGAGCAAGTCCTTGAGCGCCTCGTCGGCTTGCTTGGCGACGGTGAGCACGGCGCGCGGAAGGATCGTCGCCATCACGTCGTCGAAGTTGTCGCGATCGATTTCGACCATCGACCGCTCTTTGAGCGGCGGATAGTTGGCCGGGTCGCTTCGTTCGCCTTGGAGGTCGGCCAGGATGCCGACGATGAAGGGCAGCTCCTTCTTCTCGATCGCTCCGCCTGTTTCGACGTCGTATGTGATCTTGACCCGGGGAGGGCGCACACGCAGGAGCTTTTTCTGAACGCTTTCACTCATGATCTCACCTCGCGATATTGACTTTATTGAAACGGTCTATTTGTTCGGCGATGAGCATGCTCAGCGCGCCGTCGTTGCTGGAAATCGGCAACTCAGCCATGGCCTACGTATGGCGGACTAGTACTGCTATCGATCCGGCCGTTCATCCAGGCCTGTGTGCGGACCCATGGGCGGACGGACGATAGGCAGATTCGCGCGAGGATCATTGCAATAGGTATGCCATGCGTTGTCGCATCAGCGATGCGGTGATTTGCGTGTGTATTGCACGCGCGAAAGTCCGCGGTGGTGGGTTGATTCGAACCCGATGCGAACGGCGTTGAACCATCGCCATGCTTTTGCTGTCGCGGAAAGCTCGCCGCTGGGTAACGGTTTTCGAGGTGGGTGAACAGCTACCCAGTGGAGCGCCGCGATCCTACTCGAGCAAGTCGACTCGTACCGACACCTACCAGAAGACACAGGTGCGAAGCACGCATGAAGTGGCTACGTTGGATGCCTTGACGATTGTCCTCGGGCCTACGCGCTCGGTTCCTAAGGCGGACGAGGTGAATTCATGCGTGTGACGAGCGTGTTGATCGCGATGCTGGGGTTCGTAGCGGCGTGGCCGGGGGCGTTTGCCGCACCCGCTTCCGATGTCTCGACGGATTTCCGGCCGGAGGTGCTCAACATCCAACCGGATCGAATTGCGGTGGCCGGGATTTCCTCCGGCGGATTCATGGCCACGCAATTGCAATTGGCCTATCCGGAGACCTTTCCGCGTGCGGCGGCGCTTGCTGGCGGGCCCTACGATTGTTTCGCCGTCGCCGGCGCAATGACGGGTTGCCTTTATCCGTCCGGATTGACCAGCGATCAGTTGAACGCCATGGTAAGCCGCGCGACGCGCAATGCCGGCAACCATCTGCTGGGAGATCTGACGCAGCTCGATCACGGCGTGTTCTACGCACTCTACGGTACCGAAGATGAGATCGTCGGCCCAAAGATCGCGGGCTCCGTCGCAGCGTTTTATCGACAATTGAAGGCCTCGCTCGGTAGTCAACTTGTCGATTTGCAGGTCGGTGAAGACGGAACGCACGATTTCGGCCATACGTTTCCGACCTATCTGCCGCCGTTGCCGATTTCGAATCTGCGCGTCGGCGACAACTGCAACAAATCCGTGTCGCCCTTCATCGGGCGCTGCGGCTTCGATGGGGCGAAGAACATCCTCGAGCATCTGTACCCGGACATCAAGACGGGTGCGCAGCCTGACGGCGCGCCCGGCAGGCTGACGGTCATACCGGTGAAGTCGTTCGCGCCGGCGGGCGGCGCGTCGATCGGAGATTATTTTTATACATACACGCCGGCCGCGTGCCTCAAAGGTCAGCCGTGCGGTCTGCTGCTCGCGTTGCATGGTTGCAACCAGAACGACAGCATGGTCGGTCTGGCATTCGTTCGCGATGCCGGCTTCAATCGATGGGCGGACGATTATCGGCTGATCGCCGTCTACCCGCAGACGCGATCCACGAAGGATAACTTCGGTGGGTGTTGGGACTGGTGGGGCTATACGGGCGCACGATTCGATACTCGCGACGGGCCTCAGATCGCGTGGCTCAACCGTCTCGTGACGCGGCTCACACATAGGTAGGCATCGATCTCGAGAGCCGAAGCGAGGCCGTCGAAAGGGAGGCTCACGATTGAAGTCGTCGGCTGGCAAAGGACATACAAGGCTGAATTTTGTTGATCTTGCAGCCAATCATTTTCTACAAGACAAGGAGCGATCATGGCAATGTTGGACTCACTCGAGCAGAGGCAAATTCATCTCACGCACGCCTACGTGGTGAACAATGCGGCGCGGGACGCGTACTCCAATTGGCAAGACATAAAAAATCCGCAAGCGTCGGTAGTGAGAGATAACATCCTCTCTCGACTCAACGCCTCGAAAGTGGGCGGCGGCTACGGGATCGTATGGGGGCCTTCGCTAGTGCTGGACGATGACAGCAACAAGTACGCGGCGCATATCACCGTGGCGCTGATGGGCGGCAAGAACAACGAAATCGTCATCGTGACGAGCGGCACCAATCCGGACTCCGCGAAGGACATGATGGACGACATTACGATTCTCCCGATGGTCCCTCTGCACAAGATCGTGTCCGGGGCCCCCGTCTCGGCGGGCATTTCGCAAGGAACGGATTGGGGTGTCGATGCCATATTGAACGCGCCGTCTTCCAGCGCGTCGCAAGGCACGCTTTCCGATTTCATTGCCAAACTGCAAAATGGCGCGACCGTCACCTTGGTCGGACACAGTTTAGGCGGCGCCCTCATGTCCGTGATCGCGCTTTACCTCAAGAACAAATTTCAGAACATCGAGTTTAACTGCGAGACGTTCGCGGCCCCGACGGCGGGCGACGGCGCGTTCGCCTACTATTTCAATCAGCAGATGGCCGGTAGCGCGCTTCGCGTGTTCAACACACTCGACGTGGTGCCCATGGGATGGTGCGCGACCTCCCTCGATGCGGCTATGACGCTTTATGATTCGAAAAACATTCTCATCGATCCGGATTCGAAGAAGCTCTTCTGCCAGAACATCGATCTGATCGAATTCAATAACCTGAACTATACGCAGTGGGGCATGGGATGCGCCGGAATGGAGTTGAAGCTGTCGGGCGAGGTGAATTCGGATTACAACACATATAAGAGTCAGTCGGGCTACCAGCACATTTACGCATACATGTCGCTACTCGGGCTGCAGTTGACGGACATACCGATGCCGCCGCCATCCGCCGGTAGTTAGCCCTCCAGGCCGCGCGATTGCTCTTTTTCCTTGCTACGATTCCGAGGCGCTTTCTGTGGCATGAAGCGCCTCTATTGCATTGCACAATTTTCGCTGTTCGTCGGCCTCTGCATCGTTCCCTCGCAAAACGTCCCGAAAAACGGGGTAAAGTTTCGTGGAATCGAACGGGCGACGGAGGGCTCCATGCAATACGTGATGGGTATCGACATCGGGACGCAGAGCACGAAGGCGCTGCTCGTCGACCGCAACGGCGCAATCGTCGCCAAGCATTCGGCCGGTTATCAGCCCGACACGCCGAAGCAGCTGTGGGCCGAGCAGTGGCCCTCGGTATGGTTCGACGCCGTGCTCGAATGCATGGCAGGCTGCGTTCGGGCGGCGCGCGAGCAGGGTATCGAGCCGTCGGCCATCGGCGCCGTGTGCGTGAGCAGCTTGTACGGCGGTTCCGGTATCCCCGTCGACAACGATATTCGGCCGTTGCATCCATGCTTGATTTGGATGGACCGCCGCGCGACGGAGCAAGTCGACTGGGTGCGAGCGCACGTCGATTTGGACCGGTTGTACTCGATCACGGGCAATGGCGTCGACAGCTACTACGGTTTCACGAAGATGCTGTGGTTGCGCGAGCATCGTCCCGAGCTCTGGGCGAACACGCGCTACTTCCTGCCGCCGAATGCCTATGTCATCTATTTGCTGACGGGCGAAATCGCCGTCGATCACAGTTCGGCCGGCAATATCGGCGGCGTCTACGATGTCGCACGGCGCGCCTGGTCGGGCGCGATGCTCGACACGCTCGGCATTCCCGCGACGATGATGCCCGAGCGCTTGGTCGAGTCGACCGAAACCGTCGGCGGATTGCTGCCCGAGTGGACAGAGCGGCTAGGCCTGCCGGCGCGCACGCCGATCGTCGCGGGCGGGGTCGATGCGGCGGTGGCCACGTTTGCCGCCGGAGCCACGCGCGTGGGACAGCACGTGGCGATGATCGGCACGAGCATGTGCTGGGGGTATATCAATCAAGCCGTCGATGCGCGCAACGGTCTCATCAGCATGCCGCACGTGTTCAACGGCCGGCGCGACATGTACGTGTTCGGCGGTGCGAGCACGGCGGGCGCATCGGTCGCCTGGTATCGGGACCAGTTCTGCCAGGCCGAGATCGAAGCGGCGCGCGCGCTGCCGCATGGCGATCCGCACGTGCTGCTCGAGCAGGCGGCGGCGCGTGTCCCCGCCGGCTCGGATGGCGTCATGTTTCTGCCGTATCTGATGGGCGAGCGCAGCCCCGTGTGGGATGCGAAGGCGAGCGGCGCGTTCATCGGTTTGAATCTCGTGCATACGCGCGCGCATCTGTATCGCGCGGTGCTCGAGGGTGTGGCGTTCGCGCTCAAGCACAACATCGAGGCGGGCCGCAAGGGCGCCCAGCGTCTCGACGACAAGCTGATCGTCGTGGGCGGGGCGGCCTATTCCGACCTATGGATGCAGATCATCGCCGACATCACGGGCTATCGGGTGTTCACGATCGAGCAGGAAGTCGAGGCGGCCATGGGTGCGGCATTACTGGCCGCGATCGGAGCGGGCCTCGTCTCGGACGAAACCGCGCGCGGCGGATGGGCGAAGCTCGTCGAACGCGCGCAGCCCGATGCGGCTCGTCTCGCGCTATACGCGCGGCGTTTCGAGATCTATAAAGGGCTGTATCCGGCGCTCAAGCCTTTCATGCATAGCCTGCAGGCGCCGACAGACGCGACGAGCGGTCACTAGCATTCAAGACGTCGCGGGCGCAGCGCATGATACTGGCCTCCTTGTTTCCAAGGAGGCCTCATGCTGCAAGGTTATTCGGTACCCCGTACGCCCGCGGGCCGCTCGTCGCTGGCCCCGCAACCGCCGTGGCACTACACGGGTGAAGTGCTGGCCGTCGAATTCACGGCCGACCCGCAAGCGGTCGCGCCGTATCTGCCGGCTGGGCTTGCCCCCGCGAGCGGCGAGAGGGCCGGGCGCTGCGCCTTCTACTTTTGCGACTGGCAATTCTCGACGGAAAGCGGCCTCGATTACCTCGATCCGCTGACGAGCCAGTACAGGGAAACGATCTTGTTGATGGCCTGCGAGCGAGACGGCGCGAGCGCGTCGTTTTGCCCGTACATTTGGGTGGATCAGGATCTCGCCTTGATGCGCGGCCTGATTCAAGGCTGGCCCAAACAATTCGGGCGCACCGGCATGACGCGCAGCTACGGCATGCGCTCGCCGGCCGCGCCGCCGGTCTCGTCCGGCGGCCGCTTCGGCGCGGCGTTGACGTTTCGCGAACGCCGTGCCGTCGAAGCGCAAATCACGCTGCAAGGGCAAAGCCACCGGTTGCCCGACCCCGGTTTCGCCTCGACCTTCAATGTCCGTCACTTTCCGCGCTTGACGGCCGGCCGGCACGACGACCCTGCCGTGCACGAGCTGGTGCAATTGCGTGCGCGCGACGTAGCGGTGGAAAATCCGATGATCGGCCAGGCCACGCTCACGCTGTTCGATCATCCGGGGCTCGAACTCGCGGCGTTTTCCCCTGTAGCGGTGGGCGAAGGCTTTCGGATGTCCGTTTCGCTGACGGTCGACGATCTCCTGTTGGTCGAAGACTACGTGTCACGGGGGCGCTGACGGCGACGAGCCGGGCGCCGGCATGCGCTCTATCGCGGGAGCGGATGGACGGCTTAAACTACGGCGAACAGGCCGGAGACATCATGGCGATGACGAGCTTCACTTGGTATTGCGGCGCCGACCTGCCCGGCGAGGTCATGACGGCCGCGCTCGAGGCGTATCAATTCGAGCCGCATTTTCATGACGCGTGGTCGATCGGCGCCATCGCGTCGGGCAGCTGCACATTCTCTTATCAGGGCGCGACGCACGTCGCCCGGCAAGGCGATCTGGTCGTGATTCCACCGCTCGCGGTGCACACGGGCGGCTCGTCCGATGCGCCGCTCGCCTACAGCATGGCGTATTTGCAGGCGAGCTGGTTCGACGCTCATGCATCGATGACGCACGGCGCCAGCGTGCGCTTTCCCGACGTGGTGATCTCCGACGAACCCTTGTGCCGACGTTGGGCGGCCGCGCTGACCCGCGACGATCTCGACGAAGCCGCGCGCAAGCGCGATATTTCCGCCGCCTTGTTCGAACTGCTTGCTCGGCATGCGGCAATGGCGAAAGACGTGGGATCGGCACCCGGCCCGGTCGACGCCTCCAGCGAGCTTCAAGCATCGTTCAACGAACATGATTTGCCCAAAGCCGACGTCACCGCGCTTGCGCAGCGCTGGGGCATGCACCGTACGACATTGAGCAAGCAGTTCGCGCGGCGATACGGGTTGCCCCCGGATAGATGGCTGCGCAATTGGCGCGCTGTCAAAGCGAAGCGCTTGATCGCGGACGGCATGCCGCTGGCGGATGTCGCGGCGGCAACGGGCTTCGCGGATCAGGCGCATCTCACGCGCGTGTTCAAGCGCATTCACGGCGCGCCGCCCGGCGCGTTGCAGCGATCGCCGGATCGGCATGCGACGGACGTCCCCTCTCCGCGCGCCGCGTGCGCGAAGACGAAAGGCTGAGCGCTCGGTGGGCGAGGGTGCGGCGACTAGACTTCCCCGACGTACTCCCCGCGTGCCGGGTAGTCGTTCTTGATGACGAAGTCGAGCGCTTGGACCATCTCCGCGAACGATGGCCGCACGAACGGCATCGACTGCACCGAGAGATAGTAAATAGTTCGATCCGGCCGGATCAAGAACACGCCGGGCTCGGAGAACAGCGTCGGCTCTTGCACGCCGATCGAGGTCTTGCCGCGCGAGCTTGAAATGTACAGGCCCCAGCGGCGCGCTGCCGCCAACGGCATACCGTAGCCGATGCGCAGTTGCGATGCACCCACCTTGCGCGCCATTTCTTGCGCCCGCTTCGAGTCGTCGGTACTGATGGCGATCGTCGTCACGCCTCGTTCGGCGAACGCCGGCGTCAGCCGTTCCAGCTCCTTCAAATAGCCCGCGCAGATCGGGCAATGCAAGCCACGATAGAAGCAGACCAGCGTCATGCGTTCGGGCTTTTCATCGGCTAAATCGAACCGCCCATGCGCGAGGGTATCGACGGAAAGATCGGGGGCGGCTTGGCGGGGGACGAGCATGGCGGCTCCTTGGAATGAGGTTTTCGGTAAATCACATTCGCTCTGTGATGGAAGCCAGTTTTACATATTTACAGTCAAGGAAAGTCCAAATATCATGACTTAAAATCTTCTACTCGCTTGCCATGGACCGCCTCTCCGCATTTTTCGACGCCTTTCCGCTCGAAGTCGCGACGCCTTCGCACTCGGGCTCGCGGTCAGCGGACGCGTCGATGCTGTATCTGGTTTCGGCGCCGAGCGGCGAACTGGCGGAGCTCGTTCTCGTCGTGCGCGGCGCCCATCTGCCTGCCGGTAAGGTGGTGGCGGTCGAAGTCGCATTCGGCGGCGCGGAGAATCCACTCGTCGATACGTTGCCCGACATGCTCTCCGTATCCATCGACGACGAACAAAGCGCTTTGAAATCGATCGTGCTCGCGTTTCTCGCTGAATTGTCGGGCGGGCGGTGCGGCCACGAACAGGCATTGCATCGGTTAGGCGAAGTCATCGTTCTCATGATGCTGCGCGCTGCCATCGAACGCGGCAGTACACGGCCATGTCTGTTGGCGGGGTTGGCGCATCCGGTCCTGCATCCGGTGCTGGTGGCGTTGCACGAAGCGCCGGCGCACGCTTGGACGATCGAAGAACTTGCGCAACGCGCCAATATGTCGCGCAGCCATTTCATGGCGCTCTTTCCGAAAGTCGTCGGCACGACAGCTATGTCGTACCTCACGAGGTGGCGCGTGCACCTGGGCCAGCGCGAGTTGCGGCGGGGCAATGCCAAAGTAAAAGCGGTCGCGCGGCGTGTGGGTTTTTCCAGCGCGGAGGCGTTTTCCCGCGCGTACCAGCGTGAGTTCGGCCGATCGCCCGTGGAAGAGCTGCGCGGTTGACGCTCG
>DATJJH010000127.1:0-6102 GCA_035492395.1 Trinickia sp.
TGTCGTGACGCGCGGCAACCCATAATCCCGTTGCCGCATCCTTGAAGAGCGGCGTCTGCATGCGAAGTTCGGCGTAGTAGGGATAGGGATCGGGGTGCGTCACAGCCTGCAAGGGATCGGTCGGGTACGGCTCTGTCATGAGCGCCTCGTTGAGTGGGGGTAGAAGGAGTGTATTTCGCTCGCGGCCCTCGATGCTTCAGCGCGAACTGAAACGTGCATGCCGAGCGCCGGTCGGGTAAGCATCCAATCGCCGACAAGCCGCGGGTATTGCCTCGACGTACAATGCGGCCATCCGGAACTCGCTAGCTCGTCGCGCACGCCCATTGCCTATGGAAATCAAGTGGATCGAGGATTTCATCGCGCTTGCCCAATATCAAAGCTTTTCGCGCGCGGCCGAGTTTCGCAACGTCACGCAGTCGGGCTTCAGCAGACGGATTCAATCGCTGGAGCAGTGGGTCGGCGCCGAGTTGATCGATCGCAGCAGCTTCCCGCCCGTTTTGACGCCCGCGGGCCGCTTGTTCAGGGAAGTGGCCGAAGACATGCTGCACAAGCTTTTCGACACGCGCGCCGTCATCCGCACCGAGCAACGCATCGGCGGCAAGAGCTTGCAGATCGCGGCGGGGCATACGATCGCGCTCAATTTCCTGCCCGCCTGGCTAAAGACGCTCGCCGCGCATTTCGGCGATGTGCGCGCACGCGTCATCCCGACCAACGTGCACGACTCGATCCTCATGCTCGTCAACGGCAATTGCGAACTGATGTTCGCCTATCACCATCCTGAGTTGCCGCTGCATCTTGACCCCGTGCGCTACGAGCACCTGACCGTGGGCATCGATACGTTCATGCCGGCCAGCAAGTCGAACGCGCGCTCGGCGCCGCTCTACCGGTTGCCGGGCACGGCCAAGCAGCCGCTGCCGCTGATCTCATACACGGAAACGAGCTACTTCGGTCGATGCTTCGCGCTGCTGCTCGAGCGGGCGGCCGCCGCTCCGGCCTTGCAGCTCCACTATGAATCCGACATGGCCGAGGTGCTCAAGAAGCTCGTCGCCGAAGGCGAGGGCGTCGCATGGCTGCCGAAGAGCGCGATCGCTCATGAACTCGCGAGCGGGGAGTTGGTGGCGGCCGGCCCGCGCAACTGGAACCTCGAAGTCGAGCTGCGGGTTTATCGCGACGCGTCCAATCGCAATGACTTCCTAGACACGCTTTGGCAGCATCTGCGCACCAGCGCTTGAAGGTTCGCTCGGCGGCAAGGGTTTTCCCGCGTTATGCGAGCTTCGCATAGGCCGATGCAGGACCCGCATCGCTGTTTTTTCGGTACTCCCTACTATCCGTTCTGACTCATGAGCGAGCGGCGGGCGAGAGCCCCCGGCTCTTTCGTGCGCTAGCGCTCGCCGTGGCGCCGGCGCCAACCCAGGACGGATGCATATGAAAAATCGCCTTACGTTGTACATCGCCGCGGGCATGATCCTCGGCGTCGCCGCGGGCTACGTCTGCCACGCGAGCGCTCCCGACGCCGCCGCGGCGAAGGCGGCGGCCGGATACTTTTCGATCGTTACCGATATCTTCCTGCGGCTGATCAAGATGATCATTTCGCCGCTCGTGTTCGTCACGCTCGTATCGGGCCTGGCCGGCATGGAGGGCGGGCGCGAGGTGGGGCGAATCGGCGTTCGCACGCTAGGGTGGTTTCTTTCCGCTTCGCTCATTTCCCTTGCGTTGGGGTTGTGTCTCGCCAACGCGTTGCAGCCCGGCGCGGGGCTGCATCTCGTGGCCGGAGCCGGCGAAGGGGTCACGGGCCTCAACACGGCCGCGCTGAACGTCAAGGACGTCGTGACGCATGCTTTCCCGACCAGCTTGCTCGATGCAATGGCGCGCAACGACATCCTGCAGATTCTCGTCTTCTCGCTGTTCTTTGGGCTGGGGCTCGGTGCGTTGAAGGAAGACCCGCGCGTGGCGGGTTTGGTGCGAGCCATCGAAGGCATGGTGCCGGTCATGCTGCGCTTGACCGACTACGTGATGCGCGCCGCGCCGCTGGGCGTGTTCGGCGCGATCGCGTCGGCCGTCACCCTGCGTGGGCTCGATGTGCTTTACACGTATGGAAAGCTCATCGGCTCCTTCTACTTGGGTCTCGTGCTGCTGTGGGCCGTGTTGATCGGCGTAGGGTACCTGTTCCTCGGGCGACGCGTGGGCCCGCTGCTCAAGGCGGTGCGCGAACCGGCCATGCTGGCGTTTTCTACGGCGAGCAGCGAGGCGGCGTATCCGCGCCTCGCCGAACAGTTGGAGAGGTTCGGCGTGGACAAGAAGGTGGTCGGCTTCGCCTTGCCGCTCGGTTATGCGTTCAATCTCGACGGCTCGATGATGTATCAATCGTTCGCGGCCATCTTCATCGCGCAAGCGTTCGGCGTGGACATGCCGCTGTCGCAGCAGATCTTCATGCTGCTCGTGCTGATGTTGAGCAGCAAGGGGATGGCCAGCGTACCGCGCGGGTCGGTGGTCGTCGTCGCCGCCGTGGCGCCGCTGTTTCACCTGCCCGCTGCCGGCGTGGCGTTGGTGCTCGCCATCGATCAGATCCTCGACATGGGCCGCACGATGACGAATGTGATCGGCAACAGCGTGGCGACGGCCGTCATCGCGAAGTGGGAGGCGGCACGCCAAAGCCGGCTTCAAACGTCGCTTCCAAACGCTATGCGCGGCGAATTGACGGCGTTCGAACAGGCGCGTATGGACGCGAAATGAAGCAAGAACACATTCGCAAGTTCGGCGTCATCGGCGGGCTCGGGCCGTTGGCCGGCGCCGATGTCCTGTTCAAGCTGATGAAAGCGACGCCCGCAACGACAGGCGCCGACCAGTGCGATGTGATCTATCGACAGCACGCCCTGCCCGGCGCCGGCCCCAACGATACTCCCACGATCGAGCGCAAGCTGTATGTCTTCGATCTGATCAGGGATTTCGAACTGCATGGCGTCACCACCGTGGTGCTGCCCTGCTTCTTGAGCCACACGTTCATCGACGAGTTGCGCGCGAATTCGCGTTTGGCGATCGTGGACATCGTCGAGGCCGTGCGCGGCTTCGTCGAACGGCGATACCCGAAAGCGAGGCGCATCGGCCTGCTTGCGTCCCGCTTCACGCGGGAGCAGCGGCTGTTCGAGCGCTACTTCGTCGCGCCGCGGTTCGAGGTCGTTCATCCGCGCGGCCGCGACGGCATGGACTGCGTGAACGAGGCCGTCTATGGGAAGGACGGTATCAAGCAAGGCCAGCTCGACGGACGTCCTGTGGATCTATTGCGACGCGCCTGCGAAGATCTGGTCGAGCAAGGCGTGGACGTCATCGTGCCAGGCATCACCGAGATCGCCCTCGTCGCCGAACGGCTCGGCGCTATCGGCGCACCCATCATCGATTCGAACTTGGCATACGCCCGGCACGCCGTCGAAGCGGGATGCGGGCCGCGGCCGGCGGCGTTCAAGGTCGGCGTCGTCGGTGGGGTCGGGCCGGCCGCGACAGTCGACTTTCTTCGAAAGATCGTCCTCAACACGCCCGCGGCGCGCGATCAGGATCACATCAAGTTGCTCGTCGAACACAACCCGCAGATCCCCGATCGCACCGAGCATTTGATCGGCGAAGGCGCGGATCCGACGGTCTCCCTGTACGCGACTTGCAAGAAGCTCGAAGCGGGCGCGGCCGATCTGATCGCGATTCCCTGCAACACGGCCCATGCATTCGTCGATCGAATTGCGCCGTACCTCGGCATTCCGATCGTCAACATGCTGACGGAGACCGCGCGCTATCTGCGCGAAGCCTATCCGGCGCTGCGCGACGTGGGCGTGCTGGCGACATCGGGGACGATCGAAAGCGGCGTGTACCGCGATGCGCTGGCCGCGCAAGGGCTGACGCAGGTTACGCCGAGCGATGCGCTGCAATCGCGCGTCATGGCCGCGATCTACGGCGAGCGCGGCGTCAAGGCGGGCTTCACCGAGGGCCAATGTCGGGAGGACATTGCCGCGGCCATGGAGGGGTTGATCGAGGCGGGCGTCGAAGTGGTCGTGCTCGGCTGTACCGAACTGCCGCTGCTCTTGCCCGACACGGTCTACGTCGGGCGGCGGGGCGAGCGCGCGAGACTCGTCGATCCGACCGACGTATTGGCTCGCCGGTGCGTGGCTTATGCCATGTCAACGGCCGCCGGGAACGACGCGAGCCCTATGCGACGCGTGGGCGACGCCTGCGTTCAGCACGTTCAATAGGCGAGCGAGGGCAGGGTTGTCGTTGGCGGACGCATAAGCGAACGCCAGCGGCAACCGAACCGGCGACGGCTTGATGGGAACGAACTCGATGCGCACGGGGGCGCGCGAGCGGTTCGCCGAATTGACGAGCGCGGCCCCGATGCCCGCCGATACCAAGGAAAGGATGGCCGATTCTGTCTGCTCCTCCTGCGTGACGCGCAACGTCAAGCCGCCGTGTCGGCACGCTGCAATCAACGCATCGTAGTAGGCCGGATAGATGTGCCGCGGAAATGACACGATCGGTAGGTCGTGCAAGTCGCGCAGCGAGACCGAGCGCCGTTTCGCGAGCGGCCAATCGCTGGGCACGGCCAATACGACTTCGTGTTGCGTCAACTCGACGGTAGCGATGCCGGCGGGCGTATCGCCGAAGACGTAGACGAATCCACCGTCGAGCGAGCCGGCCCGCAGCGCTTCGTATTGCTCCGGCGTGTTGAGCGCCGACACCTTGATCGCCAGTTGCGGGAGATCGCGCTGAAGTGTACGCAGGGTGTCCGGCACCGGGCCGTCCCAACTTGCATTGTCGACGACGCCAAGCCGCAGCGTGCCCGATTCTCCGGCGGCGAAGCGTCTGACGGCGACCGTCGCCGCCAAGACCGTTTCGACGGCTTTGCGTGCCTCGCGCAGATAAAGCTCACCGGCCGCGGTGAGTTCGACGCCGCGCGCGGTGCGTTTGAAGAGCGTCGCGCCGAGAATCGATTCGAGGTCGTGAATTTGCCGCGTGATCGCCGGCTGTGTGATGTTGATGCGTTCCGACGCCAAGCGGAAGCTGCCCGATTCGGCCACGGCGATGAAATAGCGCAAATGACGCAATTCGACGAGCGCGCTGCTCGGCAAGGCATCGAGCAAGCCGTCGTTGGGCGCTTGCATGGCGGCGACTCCGATGGACGATGAAGGCGCCGACATTTTATGCCGCGCTTGCGGCGATCGGGCTCGTTTTAAATGAATTGCCATTCGAAGCCGCCTCGTTCATCGCGATGAACGTGCCCGGCCGAGGTGCCCGCGAAGTGCGAGGAGAAGACCGTGGCGTCGTGATCGGCCGCGTAGCCGAGGATGCGGCGGCGCGACGCTGTTGCCTGTGTGGGATCCGCGCAGAACGAGGAACTCCAGGACGGCGTCGACACTTGAATCGGATGATGAACCACGTCGCCCCAGAACAATGCGCGCTGCCCTTCCGATGCTATCTCGATCGACATGTGGCCCACGCTGTGCCCCGGCGTCGGCAGAAAGCGGATGCCGGGCAAGTACGCGCCGCCTTCGTCGGGCACTTCGTCGGCTAGGCCGGCGCGGATCACGGGCAGCACGCTGTCCTCGAACACCATCATTCGGTTCGCGGCGGCGGGGGTGGCGTAGAACGCGCGCTCGGCCGCGCCGAACACGTAGCGCGCGTTGGGGAAGGTTGGCGTCCATTGTCCGTCGACAAGACGTGTATTCCACCCGACGTGATCGACGTGCAGATGTGTGATGAGGACGAGGTCGACATCCTCGGGCTGCACGCCGAGCGCGGCCAACCGTTCCAGATAGGGCGTATTCAGCCGATGGAACACGGCGCCGAAAGGCCGGTCCTTGTCGTTGCCGCATGCCGTGTCCACTAGGATCACGCGGCCGTCCAACCTCACGACCCACGTATGAACGCTCAATTGCGCGGACGTCAACGCGGGGTCGGCGTGTTCGGGCACGAGCCATGAAGCGTTGGCGTGCAGCACGGCGGGGTCGAGATCGGGGAAGAGTCGCGCCGCGTCGATCGCGAACGTCTGCTCGGTGACACGCGTCATTTCCGCGGCGCCGACTCGGTAGGTATGGGGACGCATGGACATGGAAGGTTCCTATG
>DATJJH010000128.1:0-30986 GCA_035492395.1 Trinickia sp.
TGGGCGCCGAGCATCTGGTGTTGAACGAATGGCCGGATCGCGTGATCGGCGAGGCGGTGGTCGTCGGCACGCGCTTCGGCACGCCGTATGGAGCGCACTACCGGGTTGAGATGGCGCCCGACTGGACGGTGCGCCGCGTGCGGGTCGCGCTTACCGACGGGCGCACACTGGTCATATCGACTGACGGCAACGGCCATTGGCACGACATTGACGGCCAGCCACTAGCGGCGCTCGACGGCTGCATCGACGTCGACATTTCGGCCACGCCATTCACGAATACTCTGCCAATCCGCCGGCTCGGGCTGATGAAGGGCGAGCGGCGAGAAATCCGCGTCGCCTATCTGGCGCTGCCGGCGTTGACGGTCGAGCCTGCCGATCAGGCGTACACGTGCGTCGAGCCGCGGCGGCGCTATTTGTACGAGGGGCTGTTCCGACAATTTAAGGCGGAGCTGGCGATCGATGCAAATTGGCTGGTCGAAGACTATCCGACGCTGTTCAAACGGATCGCGTAGTCCGCGCGGCACTCGCAGTGCGCCAGCAACTCCGTCGAAGTCTGCGTCGGCTATTCCCACTTCGGTGCTCAGCAACCGGTCCTCTGGTTCCTGGGTTGCGCTCCTGGGGCGCATCAACGCGCCAGATCCGAAGGCATGCCGACGAGTGAATGCCTACGAGCGACTCTCGCCACATGCCGCGACGAGCCACCAGAGCGCCGCTGTTGTCGCTCGTCGACCCGTCGCTGTCATTCGAGATGGCGCACGTTATGTGACCGCTTCCGCGAAATAGACTGACGCTGGAAGCGATCCGGGCGGATCATCTAGTGTTGCGACGCGCATGCCGTCATTTTTTGAAGCACGTCGCCACAATCCCCTATCAAGCCGTCGATTCTTTGGGGTAAAGCAGTCGCTGACCCGCGTCTAGGATGTCCTTTGCGATCTTCAGCAGAATGTAGTATGGAAGCGGTAATCCACCGACCTTGTACTGTAGCAAATAGTGAATAGGAGCATCGAAGGTGTTGTCGATGTCCGCATCCGATGCTGCTGATGGATGCGAGCCGTCCAAGGTGTTGGCTACCCGCTTAATCACCATCTCACGAGAAATGGACAACGCAACTTGCGATCCTTTGATGCTATCGTGATATGACATGCGTACCGCTTCCGTGGACATCCATTGCATAAACTTGCAGCGCGTCACGGTTTCCGCCTCAAGCGCCTTCACCAAGTCATGCTCGAATGGCGCTGACACCCACGCATATTTGGCGACTTCGATGTGGGACGGGCTCACCCGCACTGCGACCGCAAGAGTCTCATCGTCGTTGGCCCCGACAGCCGGACCAGACGCCAAATGCCCGTTAGCCGCATAAGTCAATACGCCATCAGGCATATAGCAGAAAACGTAGCTGTGTGACCGGGCAGCCTTGATCACTTTTTTCGCTGGCAAGCCGGTCTTGAATGCCAATGCATTCGAAAATTTGGGGGATAACGACTGCAACGGCTTTTTCAGTTCCGTCCAAATTCGAAGCGAATGCGACAGATCGAGCAGGGACACGGAGTCGTAGGTGCGGACTGAGGAATCGTAATGTCGCTGCAGTCTCTCGAACTGCAGCTTCACTTTGTCATTATCCATCATAGCGGTGTAATCCCAAGCCGTTGTTTTAACGTGGCCCCATCGCATAGCCAAGCGCCGCACACAGCCGCCTGAGGCCACAATTTTCCAAAGAGACGGATGATACATCGCACAAGCTCTTACCCGGTCGGATTTGAACAAATTTTGAACAGACGTTGAACAAGCTAGCGGGGAAATGGTTTCCCGCCGATGGACCTATCGAAGTGACATGCGCCTTCGTGCATTTCGGACCAGCGACTCATGCAATCGTCGATAATGTGGCCGCTTTCAGTGAGAATCCAGTCGTCCTAATGACAGCTCTCCGGCCCTGACAGATGACCGCAATTGGCCGCACTGCCCCATACGATGCTGTCATGCCACCCGGGCGATCCGGCGACGTCCGGGCGGCGCATTTGATCCCAAGCCGACGTAGACCGCTCCCAGAACCGGACGTCGAATCGGAGCAAAGCCGACATTCCTCTGAAATGCGCTTGAAGTTACCGGTCGCACCGGCGTCCGTCCGGCCGCCTGTCCAAAAGTGTGTGACATTCATTGCCGCTCTCCCGCCGCTTTTTGGACGTGATCGCTGCGCTTTCTGAATTCCTCGCCGACGATACGCATGCTTTCCTCGACTGCCGGATATCCGCAATAGGGAAGGAGATTCAGCAGCGTTTCGACGATTTCCGCCTGCGTCGCGCCCGCTGTCAGCGCCGCATTCGCGTGGACCCGCAGCGGCGTCTCTGTCGCTTTGCTTCCCACCGCGGCGAGCGCCGAGCATGCGGCGAGTTCGCGCGTCTTCGCGTCGAGCCCGGCACGGCTGAAGATGTCGCCGTAGGAGTGCTCGACGATTGCGCGGCCGATATCCGGCGCCAGGTCGTTGAAACTGTTGACCACGGCCTCGCCCGCCTGGGCAGAGGTCTTGGCGAGTGTCGCCAATCCGCGTTCGCTGCGAGCCTTGCGAGTTTCAGAGACGATTGCATTCGCGCTTATCCAGCCGCCTGCCCCTTCTCGCTCGTTTTGCTCCGGCTTAGTGAAGACAGCGTTCGCTACCCCAAAGGCATTGAGCGCGCTCGGGAACCCAGCATAGACGGCCAGCTGCATCAGGGCTTCGGTGATCTCGGTGCGGGACAGGCCCGACTTGACGCCGGCTTCGATATGAAGGCGGAGCTGATCGCTGCGATTGCCGACTGCCGCGAGCATCGAGATGATCGCGATTTGTCTTGCCTTTGAATCGAGTCCGTCGCGAGCGAAGATTTCGCCGAACGCAAACTCGACCGACCAGCGGGCGAGCTCGGGCGACGTGCTTTCCAGCTTTTCCATGTACTCCTGCGGATTGGCCATCAAGTCGTCGAGCATCTCGAGACCCCGCTGATATCGCGCCGCGCCATCGCCGGACACTGGGGCTATCGGCTCGAAAACCAGATCGCGCTCCCGAAAGATCTCGCGAACGATGCCCACGGCGTTGATCGCGACCGGAAACCCCAGGATAGCAACCGCCTGGAACAGCATTTCGACCAGTTCCGCCGGCTCGCCGCCGGCATTGAGGAAGCCGGTCATGTGATATTTCAGTTGCGGTTGCACGCTGCCATGGGCCATCAGCGCGGCAACGGTGGCGATCTGGCGAAGGCGCAGATCCAGCCCCGGTCGCGACAGGATGTCTCCATAGGCAAATTCAACCGTGAATCGCGCCAAGTCCGGGGCAACCTGCGCCAGACGGTGGACTGGGATATCGTAGCCCGCGCCGCCGACCCGCTTCAGCATCTCGATACCCCGGGAATAACGTTCTGCACTGGTTCCGCCAGCGGAAGCGCCCAAGAGGGCGGTCATGCCCGTCTGAGCCGTAGATCCGTTCATCTGTGTTTTGCCTTCGGCCGATGCCAGCGTTTCGGTCGCGGTGATCGTTTGCAGAGAATCCCTGCGCTTGCACGTATCCATGTTTGATTTGTTCCTTCTCGAAGTCAGTGGAACGGAGCATACGGGTGGGAAGATGCAACGGGCCAAGACCAAATTCGTGATACCTTTTCTGCATGAGGATACGAATCGATTTGCGCCAGTTGGAGTGCTTCGTCGCAGTGGCAGAGGAAGGCACCTTCCGCGCCGCAGCCGAACGACTGCACATGTCACAACCGCCTCTAAGCCGCCAGATCAAACAGCTCGAGAGCGAACTGGGAGTGACGTTGCTCAGTCGCGATTCGACGGGCGCCGAACTTACGGCGGCGGGCAGCGCATTCCTGAAGGGGGCGAGGAAGACGCTGTTTCAAGCCGCGGAGGCCATCGAAATCGCGCGGCGGCATTCAAAGGGAACGCCCCGGCAGCTTAGGGTCGGGTATACGAAGGTCTTCGACCCGGAGGTCTTTCCTTCCCTCGAGCCTGCCTTCAAGAAAGCGGTTCCTGACGGGGCGCTGGTTTTCGTGGCCGCCATTTCCGTCGAGCTTATCCGGCGCCTGCAGCGTGGCGCGCTCGATGTCGCCTTGATCGGGCTGCCCAGCGCAACAGGGGAACTGGTGGTTGAACCGCTGCACAAAGAGCCGCTGGTCGCGGTAATCCCCGCACGGCATCCGCTTGCGCGACACAAAGTCCTGTCGATCGCGCAGTTGAATGACGAACCCCTGTTCTGGCCGCAGCGCCGAACAAATCCCGGATTCTTCGATCACTACGAGGAAGTGTTTGCGAAGCTCGGCCATGCGCCGAGCCGCAGACTGACGGAACCCGCGGATCACCACCTCCTCTTGGCCGAAGTGGCAAAAGGGCGGGGCATCGGCTTCATACCGAAGTCGATGACGAAGGTTCGGCGCGCCGGTGCGATTTTCAGGCCGCTTAAGGAACGGGAATTCTGGATCGGGTTTGGCCTTGCCTACAGGAATGCGCAACGCTCACCGGAGTTGGATGCATTGCTCCGGATCGTGCGGCGCAAAACGGCGTTGCTTCCTCCGGGCATGGAATAGCCACGGCCGTGCCGCTCGTCCTATGGCGCTTCTGGCGCTGTGACGGCGCCCAGTGGGCCGCCTAGCAGAATTTCCGCGAGAGCCTCGGGGGCGAGTCTCGGAATATCGTGTGCGCAATCGAGCCTGTCGAGATGGCCAGGGGCCGCGCAATTCAAACCATCCACCGCTACACCCCCGATAAATCGCTCTCGATAGTTCTGGGTGGTGAGCGACCAAAGCGATTCGCCGTTGTCCGGTACATAGGCATCGAGATAGACAAGCCCGTAGCGACCTCCCGTCACGCACCTCATGATCGAATCAGTCATAAAAATGCTCGATTTGCGCATCAACGCAGGATGCGTTACGATGCAAATGACCGATTCAATCAAAACGGCGACTGATTCAATCACGCCGACCTAAAAGGAGACTCGCATGGCCCAGATACGCATCAAGCGCGGAATCGAGCGCATCCCCGGCGGCATGATGATCGTGCCGCTGCTGCTTGGATCCGTCGTTGCGACCTTCCTTCCGGGCATGCCGAAGTTCTTCGGCTCGTTCACGAGCGCGTTGTTCACCGGCGCGTTGCCGATTCTCGCGGTTTTCTATGTCTGCATGGGCGCGAGCATCGACGTCAAGGCAACGCCCTATCTGATCAAAAAGGGCGGCGCGTTGTTCGTGACGAAAGTCGGTATGGCCATCGTGGTAGGCATCGCGCTCGGCCATTTTCTCGGCGAACAGCCGGTCTCGTCCGGCCTCTTTGCCGGCATCTCGACACTGGCGGTCGTCGCTGCGATGAACGACACCAACGGCGGCCTATATATGGCGTTGATGGGCCAGTACGGGCGAAAGGAAGACGTCGGCGCCTATACGATCATGTCGTTGGAGTCGGGCCCGTTTCTGACGATGGTGACGCTCGGGGTGGCGGGCCTATCGGCTTTCCCGTGGCCGACGCTCGTGGGCAGCATCCTGCCGCTGGTATTCGGTATGCTCCTCGGCAATCTCGATCGCGAGATGCGCGAGTTTCTCGGCAAGGCCGTCCCAATCATGATTCCGTTCTTCGCGTTGGCGCTCGGTGCGGGGCTCGATCTGCACAAGGTCTGGCAGGCCGGCCTGCTCGGCATCGGCCTCGGTATCGCGGTTATCGTCGTTACCGGCATTCCCCTTTATCTCGCGGACCGTCTGACGGGCGGAACCGGCGTGGCGGGCGCGGCGGCCGCCAACACGGCCGGCAACGCGGCTGCGGTGCCGGCGCTCATTGCGGCGGCCAATCCCGTCTACGCCGACGCCGCCAAAAGCGCCACCCTGCTGGTTGCCGCTTGCGTGGTAGTGACCGCGATACTGTCGCCGATCCTGACCGCCGCAGTCGCCAAGCGGGTGGAGGAACGACGCCGCCCGGCAGCGGAACTCGCACGATGAACATGCTGATCATCGCGGACGATCTCTCCGGCGCGGCCGATTGCGCAATCGGTTTCGCGAGTGCCGGCCATCGAACGGTGGTCACGCTCGATGCGAACAACGATCCGGACGCCGATGTGATCGCCGCGGACACCGATACGCGCCGCCTTGCACCCGCTGAAGCCGGCAGGCGCACCGTCGCTGCGTGGCAGGCGCTTCGCGCACCGGGACGGCGTTTGTACAAGAAGATCGATTCGACGTTGCGCGGCAACTGGGCCTTTGAGGTGGCCGCGTTGCAACCGCTCGCGGGCCTGGCCATCGTCGCGCCTGCGTTCCCGGCGACGGGCCGCACGGTGCGCGGCGTTCGGGTGTTCGTGCATGGTAAGCCGCTCGAAACAACGGATACGTGGAGTCTAGAGAACGCAGGCCGCCCGGCCGATGTGCAGGCGATGCTGACTGAGGCGGGCTTGTTCACCGCGCGACTCGATGTGACGGCGTTGCGCGAGGGGCGCGACAGGCTCGCGGCGCAAATCGCGACGGCGGCCGAACGCGGCGCTCAGGCGCTGGTCGTCGATGCCGAAACGACCGAGGACCTGCGCGCGATCGCACAAGTGACGACACGCGCGGACGGCGCGCTGTTCTGGGTCGGCTCCGGCGGCCTTGCACGGGAACTAGCGAGCCTGCCGGAACTGTTCGAGGCGAAACCCCGGCTCGAACGACCGGCCTATGCGATGCCGGCTTCGCGCCATGCGCCGGTGCTTATCCTTGTGGGCAGCCTGTCGGCCACTTCCGAACGACAGTGCGCCGTGTTGCGCGAACGCACGCACGTGCAAGAGCTGACTATACCGCCCGCGGTGTTGCGCCGATGCGAGTCTCACGCCGAGTGGCCCGCGTGGCAGGCGCGCATCGCCGCGACGCTGGGCGCCCATAGGGATCTGTTGCTGCGCATCGGCCGCGACGACGCGTTCGATGCCGCCGAGGGCGTGGCGCTCTCCAGCGCACTGGCAGCGCTCGTGAAGCCGCATTTCGCCGCGCTGGGCGGCCTCGTTGCGACCGGCGGCGAGACGGCGCGAGCGATGCTGAGCGCGGCCGGCGTGAGCAGTCTCGAACTGCTTGCGGAAATCGAAGCCGGAGTCGCCGTCGGGCGGCCAGTGGGCGCCGGCCTCGAGCAACACCTTCGCATCGTCACGAAAGCCGGCGCATTCGGGACTGACCAGGCGCTGTTGGCGGCGTGGCGTCACTTCCACGAAGGCGCCGAAGCGGGCGCGGTCTCGCACGATTCAATCTGATCGCCGCCCACCATGCGATCAGGTACACAACGCACACGCAGTCGAGGATTCAGACGAACATGATGAACAACCCACTTCCCGTTATCGGCATCACGATGGGCGATGCCGCCGGCGTCGGACCTGAAATCATCGTCCGGAGCCTGACGCACGAGGCGGTTTATCGACAATGTCGTCCGCTCGTGATTGGCGACGCACGCCGACTAGAACGGGCGGGCGCGATTGTCGGCGCCAACGTCAAGATCCGCCGTATCGGAGAGGCATCGGACGCGCGGTACGATCCGGGCGTGATCGACTGTATCGACCTCGGCCTGATTCCCGATGACATGCCGTTCGGCCAGCTTTCGGCTGTTGCGGGCGATGCGGCCTATCGGTATATCGCGCGCGCGGTCGAGCTGGCGCAGGCGGAGCAGATCGATGCGATCTGCACCGCGCCGCTTAACAAAGAAGCGCTGCACGCGGGCGGCCACAAATTTCCGGGCCATACGGAAATGCTCGCGTATCTGACGGGGGTGGACGAAGTGTCGATGATGCTGGTCGCACCGAACCTGCGGGTGATCCACGTGACGACGCACATCGGGATCATCGATGCGATCCGTAAGATCGAACCCGGCCTCGTAAGACGCACCATCGAGCGCGGCCACGCGACGTTGGTCAAGGCAGGGATCGCCAATCCGCGCATTGGGGTGTGCGGTATCAACCCCCACGCAGGCGAAAATGGCCTTTTCGGCTACGGCGAAGAAGAAGAAAAAATTATCCCCGCGGTCACGGCGTTGCGTGAGCGAGGTTGGGACGTCACGGGACCGTTGCCGGCCGATACGCTATTTTTCCGCGCCGGGCGCGGCGACTTCGACCTTGTAGTCGCGATGTACCACGACCAAGGGCACGGCCCGGTAAAAGTGCTGGGACTGGAAGCGGGGGTGAACGTGACGGTCGGGCTCAGGGTGATCCGCACATCGGTGGATCACGGCACGGCCTTCGACATCGCCGGCAAGGGAATCGCCGACGAGCGGAGCCTGCTCGAAGCACTGCGCCAGGGCGCCGAGCTCGCCACGCGGCGTGGTTGATTACAGGGCGTTCGTGTGCAGACCTTGGTGTAACATCGGCTGCGTTCTTCCCGCACGACGAAAACCATGAAAGCCTCCGAACGCCATCGCGCGATTCTCGATCTCATCGTGACCCGCGATGCCAGCGTGGAAGAATTGGTCATTGCGCTCGGCGTATCGGAAGCGACGATCAGGCGCGATCTCACGACGCTTGCCAACGAGCGGCGACTCGTGCGCACGTACGGCGGTGCGACGGCGCTGATCGGCTCGCACGAACCCGAAGCCTCCCTCGACGAACGCAAGGCCGCGCAGCGGGACCAAAAGGAAGCGATCGCCAGAGCAGCGGCGGCCCACGTTCATGACGGCGACACAGTGCTGCTGGACGGCGGGACGACGTGCGCCGCGTTGGCTCGGCATCTAGGCTCGCGGCTCGACTTGAAGGTCGTGACCAACAATTTGCTCGCGCTGATGACGCTCGCCAATGCACCGGGCGTGCATTTGACGCTGATCGGCGGGGACTTACGCACGTCGAGCATGAGCACGCTCGGGCCGCTTGCGGAGCTTTCGCTGAGCCGGCTGAGCGTGGACAAGGCGTTCCTTGGAGCCGATGGCGTCGTTGCCGAGTTCGGGCTATGCGAGGCCACCGCGGAACAGGCTTACCTGAAGGACTGCATCATCCGCCGAGCGGCGCAGATCGTCGTGCTCGCGGATGCCGATAAGCTAGGTCGCGCACGCCAACAGCACTGGACGCCGATAGAACGCGATTGGCGTTTGATCACGTCGACAGCGGCCGATCCAATGCGTCTTGCACCGTTCAAGGCGCTGGAGCGGGTGACTGTCGAGACCGCAGCGCTCGATGAGGCAGAAGAGAATGCATGAACGCGGTCGACGCTTCGCTTGTGCCGGACGAAGGTCGGCTTAGGTTAGCGTCTACGCCGTCACACGAGCGCTTTACAGCGAACTCGCTTCCAGCCCTCCCGTTTTCGACGCACGCGCGCGCCATTTCGCCGGTGTCATCCCCACCTGCCGCTTGAATACCCGTTGAAACGCGGCTTCCGATTGGTAGCCCACGGCTTCGCCGATCTCCGCGACCGACATGCCGGTTTGCGCGAGTTTTCGTCCAGCGAGCGCCATGCGGATTTCCATGAGCACGTCGCTCGCCGACCGGTTGATCGCTTCTTCGAAGTGACGGGCGAACGTCGCGCGAGACATATTGCAAAGCTCGGCCAGCTTCGGCAGCGTCCACGGCTTTTCGGGTTGGTCGAACATGGCCGCCAGGGCCGGTTGCAGGCGAGGGCGCTGCGCCAGCGCAAGCAAGCCGCGCGGCGCTTGGTCGCTGTCGGAGGCACAACGCAAAGTCAGCGCAAACAAGGCGCCCGAAAGTTGGTCGACGACCGTTGCGCTGCCCGGGCGTTGCTCGAACGCTTCCTCGCGCATCAATTCAATGACGCGGGCGAGCCGGGTCGTTGCAAACGCGGCATCGCGCGCCTGGCCGTCGGCCTCGCTCACGCTGCTCACCAGCAAGCGCCCAGGCAGATGGTCGCGCATCAGCTGCTGCGGTACGGCGGGCAGCACGAAGCGCCCGCACAGCACATCCGCGCCTGCGTGCGAGCTGCCGTTCGTCGCAATGGTCAATCCGTCCTGTTGCTGCGCGTGCATCGCTCGAGGCGGATTGCCGCTGCCGTCGTGCAATCGGTGGGCGCTGCCGGAGGGAAACAGCACGATATCGCCGGCTTTCATGCGAAGCGCCGGCTCGCTTTTGCCTGCCGATTCACTTTCGACGACCGCCTCGCCACGCAGTAGCACGTGGTAAGGGAACTCCCATTCGTTCGCCGCCGGCTGTTCTATCCGCCAGGGCATGCCGAGGTGGCACCGAACTTCAAGCCGCCCGGTGACCGGCATCAGCGCGAGCAGCCTATCAAGTAATTCCATGTGAGACGTTTGGGCATGAAGTTGCGGAATTATGGCATTAAAGAACTCGCCGTGCACCCCTACACTGACTCCCATGCCATACGACATGGCTAGCGCGTTCAACGATCCATCAACCGTAGAAACAGGAGTCGATCATGTCCCGTCTGTCCACCATCCGCCTTGAAGACGCCACCGGCCTGGCCGCCGAAGTGTTTGCGAAGATCAAGAAGGCCGCCGGCAAGGTGCCCAATGCGTACTTGACCCTTGGCACCCACAGTCCCGAAGCCTTGAGCGCGGCACTCGCGTTCGATGCGGCGGTGGCTTCCGGCACGCTCGGCAAGGCCGATATCGAAGTCGTCAAGTTGGCCGTCAGCGAACATGTAGGCTGTGACTACTGTGTGGCCGCGCACACGCTCATGGGCAAGCTGGCCGGGCTGTCCAGCGACGAGATGAAGCAGGTCCGGGCCGGTATCGCAACCGGCGACGCGAAGCGCGATGCGCTGGTGACGTATGTCCGCACACTCGTCGGGACGCGGGGCACGGTGCCCGAGGCGGCCGTGGATACGGTGCGCGCGGCCGGCTACACGGACCGCCAGTTGATGGAAATCAACCTCGCCATCGCGTCGATCACGTTCACGAACCTCGTCAATCGCGTGAACGACACGACGCTCGATTTCCCGGCGGTGAAGTAACGCCGATCGGTTAGCGGCGTCGGACGATGAGTCGATGCACCCGCTTGCCCGAAGACTCGTTGACCGATTCCGCATCGAGCAAGTATTCGGCGTCGCGAAGGCCTTCTCTGGCCTTCGCGGCGTCGAAAGCGGCGTAGAGGCGCCCCGCTGCATCGCGGCTTGAACCCGATGGGGCGACTCGCCAACTAAGGTACAAGGTGCCGTTTGGCTTGAGCATGTCGAACAGCCGAGCACAGGCATGCGTCACCTGATCGGGCGGCAGATGCATGACGACGGTTTCGCACAGCACGTTGTCGAAGGCGTCGCTCGCGATACCGTCCAGCGCGGGAAGCTCGGCGTGCTCGAACACCATCGACGGAAAATCGATCCTGGCCTGCGCGAGCAAGCCGTCGGCGGCATCGTAGCCCACCGCGGGAAAGCCATGCTCGTTGAGCCATGCGACATCGCGCCCGGCGCCGCAACCGATATCGGCCGTGATGCCGCCAGGCGCGAAGTAGCGCTGCAGCAGTGCATACATGTCGGCGGGCGGGGGCTGGTCGCGCCACTCGGCCGCAAACCGGCCCGCATTCGCCGAATACGTTTCGATGGTTTGTTCGTCCACGGCAAATAACCCTCGGTTAAGGCGGCCAACGTGGCTCAAACGAGAGGATACCGTCAGAAGCGCTCCACCCGGAATGGCTTCGGATCGACAACCGTCGGCGCGCCGGTGATCATTTCGGCGATCAGGCGGCCCGTGACCGGCCCGAGCGTCAGGCCGTGATGCGCATGGCCGAAAGCGAACCAGAGATCGCGGTGACGAGGCGCCGCGCCGATGATCGGCATCATGTCCGGGGTGCACGGACGGCCGCCGAGCCATGGCTCCGCATCCACGCGCGCGCCGAGCGGAAAGATGTCGCGCGCGAGCGGCTCGACGGCGTCGAGTTGCACCGGTGTCTTCGCGGCATCGCGATAGCCCAGTTCGACGCCGGTCGTGAGGCGGATGCCGCGCACCATCGGCGTAATCAAGTAGCCTACTTCCACATCGAGCACCGGCTGGTTCAACTTGGCGCCGTTCGCAAGCGCGTAATGCATGTGATAGCCGCGCTTTACCGCAAGCGGCAGATCGTAGCCAAACTTGCCGGCGATATCGCCGGACCAGGGGCCCATTGCAATGACGGCCGATTTCGCTTCGACCGTACCGTCGCGCGTCGTTACGCGCCATGACGGTTCGAGCGTGCCGGCATCGCCGAGCAACACCTTGCCGCCGAGCTGTTCGAAGAGCTTGGCATACGCCGTGACGAGCCCGTTGGGATCGCTCACCGAATCGGCCGCCTTGTAGCGGACGCCGCCCGCCAGCGTGGAACTGAGCGATGGCTCGGCAAGCTTCAGCGCGGCGCGATCGAGCGCCTCGTAGTCGACGCCGTATTCCGCATCCCATCGCCGCGCTTCTTCGATTGCCTGATGCCAGGCGCCTTCCGTGCGAAAGATCTTCATCCAGCCGCCGGTGCGCAGCAGCGCCTGCGCGCCGGCCGCGTCGATCAGCTCGCGATGTTCGGTCACGCAATGCTCGATGAGCGTCGAATAGGCGCGTGCGATACGCGCATGACGATCGGCACGCGAGTGGTGCCAGTAACGGTACAGGAACGGCATCAACTTCAAGATCGCGGCGCGATGATAGCGTACGTCCGTCGCGCGATTGCCTGCATAGCGCACGAGCGAGCCGAAGTCCCTTGGAAATGCATACGGGTAGACGCCTTCGCGCTGGATCAAACCGGCGTTGCCGAGCGACGTCTCGTTGCCCGGCGCCTTCCGGTCGATGAGCGCAACGGCCAGGCCGCGTCGCTGCAATTGCAATGCAACCGATACGCCGACGATGCCGCCGCCGAGCACGACCGTATCGAACTTCATCGATTGGAATCCTCGTGATGGTTGATCGAGTTCGTCAAGGTCAAACCATGGATCGACCGGTGGCGTCGCCTTCGGCCGCATCGAACACGGGCGGTGCGGTCACGATCGACGTCAAGGCCGGGTTCGGGCGCGCAAGACGTGTGAGATCGGGGCGCGGGCGGCGCAGCACGGGCGACGCGGCAAACGCGTATTCGAGCGCCATCGAGACGGCAAGCGTCTTCATGTCGCCACGAAACGGGCCGACGATCTGAAGGCCGAACGGCATGCCCGCGTGATCGACGCCGCAGGGCAGCGAAATCGCAGGATGCGTGGTGAGCGTCACCACGTACGTGAGGGCGAGCCACCGATAGTAGTTCTCCTGCGCATGGCCGTCGATTTCCGTGGCGTGCATCTGCGTCCACGGGAACGGCGAAACCGGCGTCGTGGGCGACACGATCACGTCGTAGCGCGAGAATGCCTGCTGGAAGCGCCGAAAGACGCGCGTCTGCTCGGCCTGCGCCCATGCGCTGTCGGCGAGCGTCATCGCCGCGCCCATCTCGTAGTTGGCGCGCGTGTTCGGCCCGAGGGCGCTCGGGTCGCGCTCATAGTCCGTGTGCAGCCCGGCGACGAAGCTCTCCGCGCGAATCACGTCGAAGCAGCGATGCACGTCGCCCAAGGCGAACGTGACCGGCTCGCACGTGTGCACGATGCGCTCGAGTTCGGCGATACGCGCGCGGAAGGTCGCACGGATGCTTGGATCGACGTCGCAGCAGCCGAAATCCTCGGTGTAGCCGATGCGTAGCGTGGCCGGATCGACGTGCGGGAGCTGCAGGAAGGCGAGCGGATCGACTGCATAACTGAGCGGGTCGCCCGCCGATTCACCGGCCGTCGCGGCGAGTTGCAAGGCCGTGTCGGCCACGTCGCGGCCCATCGGCCCAACCACGGAAATCGGCGTCCAGCCGAGCAGGCGACGCGAGTTCGGCGCGAGGCCCGGAGACGGGCGAAAGCCCACGACGCCGCATTTCGCGGCGGGAATACGCAATGAACCGCCGGTATCCGAGCCGGTGCAGACCGGCAGCATGTCGCATGCGAGCGCGGCGGCCGAACCGCCCGAGGAGCCCCCTGCATTGAGATCCGGGTTGAACGGGTTGCCGGTGGCGCCCCACACCGGATTGCGCGTATTCGCGCCGGCGCCGAGTTCCGGCACGTTGGTCTTCGCGACCAAGATCGCACCGGCTGCCCGTAGGCGCTCGACGAGCACCACATCCTGCGATGGCACGTTGCCGCGCGACATCGGCGAGCCGTAGGTGGTGAGTAGGCCGGCGGTGTCTTCGAGATCTTTCACGCCGAGCGGCAGACCATGCAGCAGCCCTAGCGGCTCGCCGTCGATCACGGCTTGTTCTGCGGCTTTGGCGGTGGCGCGCGCGGCATCGAATTGGGTTGCCGTGACGGCATTCACCGCGGGATTCAATGCTTCGATCCGCGCGATGCATGCGTCGAGCAATTCGACGGGGGAAATCGCTTTCGTGCCGATCAGTTTGCGCAGTTCAACGGCGGATAGGCTAACGAGTTCGGCTTTGTCTGACATGGTGTGTCTCGCGGGTGAGCAGGACGTTCAGTCGAGGGCTTCGCGACTGCGGTCACGCAGCCAGATGACGGGAACGAGCGATACGGCGCACGCTGCGGCGACGTACCACGCCGGGGCGAGCGGATTGCCCGTGCGCTCGACGATCCAGCTGGCGATCAGCGGCGAGAAGCCCCCGAAGAACGAGGCGCTGACCACGTACGACAATGCGATGCCCGTCGCGCGGACTTCTCGCGGGAACAGCTCGGGGATCATCACGAGCACCGGCACGATCTGCGCGGCGACCAACACGGATAGATAGGCGGACACCGCGTAGAGGCGCGCCGTCGACGGCGCGGCGGAGAGCCATGCGAACGCGGGATAGACGGTCAGCAGCAGTATTACGCGCGACGTCACCAGTACCGGCTTGCGGGTGATCCGATCGGCAAGCTTGCCGACGAGCGGCGCAACGGCGAACAGTATGAGCGAGCTGACCAGCCCGGAGGTCATCGATGCGGTCGACGACAGATGCAGCGTGCGCACCGCATGATTCGGCAGAAAAAACGCCGTGATGTAGATCGAGACCGAGCCGCCGAGTTCGGCGAACGTGCAGAGAATCGTCAGCTTCAGGTGCGTCGTAAGCGCGGCGTTCAGCGCGCTGCGTTGCCTCGTGCGATGAGAGTCTGAAGCCGATGCGGATACCGGCGGCGCGGCGCGCAGCGTTTCTTCGAGACGCCGACGGATCAGCATGCCGGCCGGCGCGGCGACGATGCCGAACAGAAACGGCAGACGCCAGCCCCACGTATCGACGACCTCTTTGGGAAGCAGCGTATGCACGAGCGTGGCTACGCCTGCGCCGAGCGCCAGTCCTAACGCTGTCGCCGCGAAATTCCAGCTCGCGTAGAACGCGCGCGTGTTGCGGCCGGCGTATTCGACGAGCAGCGTCGTGCCCGGGCCGAATTCGCCGCCTGCCGCGAAGCCCTGGATCAGTCGCGCGGCCAGCACGATCAGCGGCGCGGCGAACCCTGCCGTGGCGTAAGTCGGCGCGCCGGCGATCAGCGCGCAGCTCAGCGCCATCAGCATGATCGTGATGACCATCGCGCTCTTGCGGCCGGCACGGTCGGCGTACGCGCCGATCACGATGCCGCCGAGCGGCCGCACCACGAAGCCTACGCCGAATATGCCGATCGACAGCAGGAACTGGTTGACCGGCGACGCGGAAGGAAAGAACAGCTTGCCGATTTGGATCGCGAAGTAGCTGTAGATCGTGAAATCGTAGTACTCGAGCGCCGTGCCAAGCGTTGTCGCGGCGATGACCTGCGTTTTCGACAGACCGGATCTTTCCAATGCGAGCGATGCCACGGCGGGGCTCCTTGGGGCGAGGGGGCAATGTGATTTATCATATACGAGAAAAAATAAATTCTCGTATACGACAAAACCCTTGGGTGTCACCCTAGAAACGGAATCGCATTTCATGGCACGACCCGCCGACCCCAGCGACGCCCAGACTACGGCGCCGGCCCCGCAGATCGACCACAAATCCGTGGGCATGCAACTGCGTGAGACGCGCAAATCGCGCGATCTGACGTTGATGCAGCTATCGGAACTGTCGGGCATCGCGGTGTCGACGATTTCAAAAGCGGAGCGGGGCGATATCGCGCTCACCTACGATAAGTTCGCGGCGCTCGCGCACGCGCTGAACGTCGACTTCGACACGATCTTCGGGCGCACGAAGAAAGCGGCGGCCGGTCCGATGAAGCCGTCGTTGACGCGCTCGGGCAAGCAGCCGATCTACGATACGCCGAACTACGAATACGGGATGATCGCCAACGATCTGACCGGCAAGCGCATGGTTCCGATGCGCGCGCACATCCACGCGCGCAAGCTCGACGATTTCACGGACTACATCCGGCACAGCGGCGAGGAATTCGTCTACCTGCTGAAGGGCAAACTAGAATTGCGCTTCGAGGACGGGAGCGTCTTCACGCTGGAGGAGGGCGACAGCCTTTACTTCGATAGCGCGGTCGGTCACGTCTATCTGAGCGTTGGGGAGGAAGAGGCGGAAGTGCTGGCCTGCTGCGTCGATACGGACCCGCACCGGCCGCCCCAAACGCTTTGATACCGGGCGCGAGCCCCAGTGTCGGCGCCAGTGCGCTAGCTAACCCACCTCAACCCGGTTGCGGCCTGCCTTCTTCGCCTGATAGAGCGCCTGATCGGCGCGTTTCATCAACGCGTCGACGTCGCGTTCGCCGGCTTTGCGCGTCACCACCCCGATACTGACCGTAACCGGAATCCGCTCGCGGTGCGTCGCGAATTGCACATGCTGCCTTTCAACGCGTTGCCGTGTCTGTTCCGCGATCCTGCGCGCAACGTCGGCGTCCGCTTCGGGCAGCGCCGCGACGAACTCTTCCCCGCCCCAACGCGCGAACACGCACCCCTCGTGCATCATCGCCGTCCCCACTCTCGCGAGCACGCGCAATACTTCGTCGCCGGCATCGTGTCCGTGGGTATCGTTGATCTGCTTGAAGAAATCGATGTCCAGCATGAACGCCGACAGCGCCTCGTTCTTGCAGAGCGCGCTCTCGACGAATTCCAAAAACGCCCTGCGATTGGGCAGGCCTGTCAGCGCATCGGTGTCGGCCTGCTTTTTCAGCAGCGCCATTTGCTGGGCCCGATCGGTGATGTCGCGCACGACAGCCGTGAACTCGGTGATCCCTTCCACGTCGATCTTGGAGATCGATATTTCGACTGGAATGATCGAGCCATCGCGGTGTCGCCCGTACACGCTATTGCTTTCATCCATGCGCGGAGGCAAGGTTTGTCGAAGCTCCGTGAGCGGCGAATCCGCGAATTGCCGCACATGATGGGCGTGATGCGCGCGGCGTTCTTCCGGCAGCAGCATTTCGATCGGCTGCCCCAGCACTTCGGCTGCTTGATAGCCGAATAAATTCTCCGCCGCGCGATTGAACAACGTGATCTTGTGCTGCCGATCGATTGCCACGATCCCGTCATAAGCCGAATCGACCACGGCTCGATAGCGCGCGGCGCTGATGTCGCGCTCATGCGACGGGCGCGCGTCCTTGCCGCGCGCGTCGCGGTCAATGGTGGCATCGTGCATGGCGATGCCGTCGGGCGCGCGTTCGGGCCAATCCGACATAGTCTTACCTTGGAGTGCGTGAAAACGGGCGTTTCGCCTATTCGATGCGCTATTGTTGCATATCTAGTCAGATTATATTGACGTTCGACTAAGCGCTCGAATGGAGAGCGGACTCTACGTCAAAATTATATGCAAGCTATTTGAAATGCTTTAGAGGCACTCGAAAAACCTAGCTGAATCGGGCAAGCCAGAAACGCGCACGTTGCCTGCTTGCCCATTTACTCACCTACTGCACCGTTAAAGCCGTTCCAACGCGATAGCAAGTGGGAATCGCATTCTGCTTGGGCCGTTGATAGATCATCTTGTAGCCGCCGGACGACGCGCGCGACTGCGGCGAGCTGAACGTGACCACCTTCCCGTAGTCGCCGTTCGTCGTGCCCACCTGGCTGATGATCAGCGGGGCGAGGACGGGGTCGGTTCGCGCCGAGTCGGCGTCGATCACGCGTCGCACGTGCGAGAGATCCTTCACATACCAATCGGCCTTCAGAGCCGCGGTGGGAATGACGAACGGCCGATAGGCCGGACCCGCGAAATGGCTGTCGATGATCATCCACGGATCCTTGTCCGCGCTGCTGCCCAGATCCGACGGCAGGATCGTCTGGTTAGGGTCGACGCTCTTGAGGTACGACGCGATATCCGCACCGAGGCGAGAACCCCGCTGGCCCGCGGTAGCCGGATCGTAGAGGCTGCCGTCCGGGCCGTTCCTCAAGTCGCTGAAGTGCTTGCCCGTCCATGTGATCACGTGCGAGACCACGTACCCGTTGGCGACGTTCGACGGCGCGGAGCCCGCCGCTACGGGCGCCGTCTGCGTGATGTAAAGCAGATCGCCGGGGCGCAGATGATCGACCAAGCCCGCGATGTTGCCTTGGTTGATGTCCAGCAACACGCCAGCTTGCTCCTTGCCCACGAGCGGGTCGTCACCCGTCGAGCACGCTTGCGTGCCGATACCTGTCTCGAGGTTGCCTTGGTCGTGCGTGATGCCGGTGAAGTCGTACACCCACGACGTGAAGTCGGAGCAATCCACCCCTTGCCAGTTGGTCTCGTCTTGCGCAAGCGCGGTGAGACTCTGCGAGCCGTCGTTCTTGCGATTCGCGGTACAGGTCATGCCCGAACTATCGCCGCCGGACGTGCTGCCCGAGGACGAATTGCGAAATTTGGCCGGGCTGGTGGGCGGCAGCCACCCCGGAATGTGATGGTGGCAATAGTTGATGCCTTGATCGACCCAGTAATTCTCTGCGGCCATCACGAGTTCGCGCTGGAACGTAGCCGTGTCGGCGCACGAAGTCGTGGAGATCGCGCCGTATACGGCCGCGTGCGGCCCCCACGTGCCGCCATTCGCGTAGCTGCTCCAATTCGACGCCGTTACGCCGTTGCCGAGCAGGGCCTGCACGTCGTTCTTGCGGCCGGCGAACAAAGCGAACTGCTCGCCGAGCAACGCGGTGCGGTCTTGGCAGGCGCCACTGCTGACGGTGATCGTCGTCGCATTCCCTGGAACAACCGGGGTGAGTTGCGAAATCGAAGTGATGCCCGAGCGGTTATGCGTGCCGCCGAGGTAGTCCGTCGCACCCACCGTGATCGCGCAGTTGGCGGCGGCCGGTGCGGTGAGCGTGCCGTCGGTTGCCATGTCGCCCGCGCCCGAGTTGCACTGCGTGAGGGTGTCGCCGTTCGCGGCCTGCGCGACGATGTTGGCCGTGCTGGCCGCGATCGTCAGGCCCGCCGACGTGCGGCTTTGCGATTCCGCGCCCAATGCGAGCGCCATGGTAGCGCCCGGTGTCACGTTCGCGGTCGATCCGGCCGCCACGAAGGTGGGCAGGGTCTGCTGCACGTCGATGTTTCCGGCAAAGGCATCCACGCGCGACATGGCGGCGGTGACGTTGCTCGCGGTCAATCCGCCGGCGGCGCGGGCGTCCGCGACGATCGCGTTCGAGTACGGCGACACCACCATTTGGGATGGGGCGGCGTAGTAGACGGCATCCACCTCTTCCGACAGCGCAGCGCTCGCGCCCGTGGCCTCTTCTTGGTAGCTGCCGCCCGTCACGCGAACGAACAAGGGGTAGCGCAGCGAGCGCCAAAGGGCGAATGAGCCGTCGCTTCCGGTAGGTGCCGTCGCAAGCGGCGTTTGCGCCACGCTGCCGTCGTCGTTCAGCGCATAAAAGGCAACCGTCGCGTTGGCAATCGGCCCCAGATAGGCGCTGCCGGAAATGGCCGGAGCGGAGGACGATCCGCAGGCGGCAAGGCTGAGCGCAAGCGCGGCGCCCGCTAGGGTAGTGAGCTTGATGGACTTCACGTTGAATGGGAGAAAGAAGGGACAGGCGGTCGCCGCGACCGGTGCTCGGCGGCAGTGACGCTACGTGACGAGAGCCTAAGAGACGCCGCACGCCGACGATTCGTCAAAAAGCGAAACGAATCTCCCTTTTTCCATCTAATTGCGAGGCCCGATCGTTGCGGCCCGACGACTGTCCGGACGTCAGCCGGCCCCGTGCAACTGCGCTTCGATCGTTTTCGTCAATGGCGAATCGACGTCTCCCGTATGCTGGGTCTGCACCGGCTCGATCAGCACGATCCAGCATTCGTCCTCGGCAATCGGGTTGTGCAGCGTGCCTCGCGGCACGACATGCATCGAACCGGCCGGCAGGTCCACCACTCGCCCGCCTTCGTATTCGATCTTCAAGCGTCCGCGCACGATGAAGAACAGTTCGTCCTCACGGGCGTGATCGTGCCAGACGAGCTGACCGCGCACCTTCGCAATCTTCACGTACTGATCGTTCACCTGCGCGACGACCTTGGGCGACCAGTAGTCGCGGACATCGTCGAATGCGGCTTCAAGGTCGAACGATTCGGCGAATGGATAGATGGGCATGGATGATCTCCTACTGGCTCAAACCTCGCACTGTACGGCGCGTACACGCATCAGCAAAACGAATAATATTGATCCCATCCATTACGCGACATAATGCGACCATGGCACGCAATCTCGACCTCGATTTGATCCGGACCTTTGTCACCGTCGCCGACAGCGGCAGCATGACGGTGGCCGCGAATCTGCTCCACATGACCCAGGGCGCGGTCAGCCAGCAGATGAAACGACTCGAAGCGCTGCTGGCTCGTCCGCTGTTCGTGCGCAGGGCGCGCAAACTCGAGCTGTCGCGCGAGGGCGAGTCGTTTCTCGTCAAAGCACGTCAGCTTCTGCGGCTCAACGACGAGATCTGGGCCGATATGTCGGCCCAGCCACTGCGAGGCAACCTGCGCGTGGGCGTTCCTTACGACCTCGTGACGCCGCTCGTGCCCCCGATGAAAGCGTTTGCGCAAGCGCATCCGCACGTCGACGTTTCGCTTGTTTGCGCGGCGTCGCCGCATTTGAGTGAAGCAGTGAACGGCGGCCATGTGGACGTGTCGCTGGTGGAACACGTGGCGCACGAAGCCGAAGGCGAAGTGCTCAGAATCGAGCCGCTCGTTTGGGTGAAAGGGGGCGGCAGCGATGCGTGGCTAAAGCGGCCGTTGCCGTTGTCGATGGTCGACGAGCGCTGTGCCTTCCGGCCGGTTGTCCTCGGTGCGCTCGCGGATGCGGGCATCGCCTGGCGCACGGTATTCGAGAGCGGCAATATCGAGGCCACGGCCGCTACTGTGCGCGCCGGTTTGGCGATCACCGCCTGGCTCGTGTCGACCGTCCCCGCGGATCTGGAAACGCTGGCCCCTCAAGCCGCGGGCTTGCCCGCACTGCCGTCGTTCGCCATTTGTCTGCGCCTGCCCGCCAAGGTGGAACCGGCGGCGCTGGAATTCGCACGCTACCTGCGCGAAGCGATGTCGAACGAAGCGGGGATGCGCGTGCAGCTCGCCAAAGTTGCCTGATCCGTCGAGCGATGTGCAGCGCGGCGGATCGGCCCGCTATTCCGCGGCGGCCATTGCCTGCGCCGGCTCGTTCAAGAAACCCAATAGGACGGCCACGATCGCTTCCGGTGCGTCTTCTTGCACTAAATGCCCGGCGTCGCCGACGACATGCAGGACCGAGTGGGGGATTGCTTGCCGCAACCGCCGGCCATCTTCCACAGGTATCCACAGGTCGTCTGCGCCCCATATGATCGACACAGGGCAACGGATCGTGGGATAGAGCGGGGCGACCTCGTCCGTATAGCGTTCGTCCATTTGCGCGATCTGCCGATAGAACGCCGCTTTTCCCCTATCGCCGAGCCACGGCCGCACGTACGGATCGAGTTCTTCGTCCGGTAGCGAGCGCTTGGTTGCGCCTCGGATGTAGGCGGGCACGATGGCTTCGTGAACGTAGTCGGGCAGGCCGCTGAACGCCGCCTCGTGGCGGCGAACATGCCGCACCAAAGGCGAGCCCCACGGCGAAAGCGCCACGGGATCGATTAACGTCAGGCTACGGAAGTCCTTCCCGCCCAGCAGATGCGTCCTTAGCGCGGTCGCACCGCCGAAGTCGTGCGCCACGACATCGGGCCGCTCGATACCCCAGTGATCGAGCAATTGCGCGAACAGGAGGTTTTGAATGCCGAGCGAGACATCTTGGCCGCCTCGCTGTTCGGACTGCCCGTAACCGAGCAAGTCGTAGCAATACACGGTGTGTGTCGCGCAAAAGTATGGAACGATGCGCCGCCACACATACGAAGAAAACGGTGTGCCATGCACGAAGACCAACGGCGGGCCGTCGCCTTGGACTGAATAGCGCACGGCCTGACCTTGAAAATCGTAGCGCTTGTCGAGTACCCAACTCATGCCGCCTCCTTCTAATGATCTAAACGTGAATAGGTCGTTATGTTATAGCTGGCGATATCTAACATGTCAAATCGTGTTAGCCTGTTAGGTATGCAAAACGGATCGGATCAGCGAGGTCAGGCGTGGGCCCCCGGCAATTTTGTCGGCGGCGCGATCTGCTTGGACTTCGTCAACACTCAGGGCGGTCAAGACAAGACGCGGGACCTGGAGCGCTTGGCGACGTTTCAAGACGCGATCGATTGGGCCCGGTTGACCAAAACGGTTTCCAGCGAGGAGGGCCAGGCGCTGGAAGCCGCCGCGCTGAAAGCGCCCGGGGAGGCGGCGCGATGTCTCGAGCAATTGCAGGCGTTCAGGGAATGTCTTTACCGTTTGTTTGCCGCACTGGCTATCGATCAGGCGCCTAGGCCGGACGACGAAGCCGACATGCGCCGCGCCGTTGCGGCCGCGATGGGCGTTGCGCGGCTGGAACGCCGCGACGACGGATGCGTTTGGATGATCGATGTGGAAAAAGCCGGCCTTCACTCTTTGCTGGGCCGGATCGCACTCGACGCTCAGCGGCTCATGCTCGGCAGCGAATTTCCGTTCGTGCGCGAGTGCGATCGCTGTTCGTGGCTGTTCGTCGACCGTACAAAGAATAAGCGCCGGCGGTGGTGCAACACCGAAACGTGCGGCAACCGAACCAGAGCGGCGCGGCATTACCGGTTAATGAAATCAACGGGGCCTGCGTGAAGTCGGGCGGCAGCCCGTATTGGATGACGACGCATCGCCTTCGGCGTATCGCCGCTTTCGTCAGCCTGCCTTGGCACGGGCGCCCTGTGTCAACGCCTCCCAAGTTCGTTTGACGATGCGCTGCGCATCTGCCTTGAAGGTGTTGCGATCGGGTGCGGTATCGATCAGCTGCGCCGACTCGCAGACCATGCGGCCCAGCATGCGGCTCGCCAGGCGCAAATTCTTGGCCGCGCTGCTGCCGGGCGCAGCCTGCGTCTGCAACGCCGCGGTCAACAGACCGAACGTGCTCTCTTCCTCGATCTCGCGGCAGCGTTCGGCGCCCAGTACGGCCACGGCCGTTTCCAAGACGAGATGCCGATAAGCCGGCTCGCAACACACATCTAGAAAGGCGGCGATGCCGACATTCACGCGCCGCGACGGCGTCGCAGCCGCCGTCGCGGCGCGAACGCGCGCCGTCGCTTCGGCCTGCAGCACGACCACAAGCGCATCGAGCAACGTGGTCTTATCGGCGAAGTGATGATAGAACGCGCCCCGCGTGACGCGAGCCTTTTGCGCGATGGCCTCGATGCTGACCTGTGCATACCCCTGCGCCGTGAACAATTCACGCGCGGCGTCTAGCAACGCTTCGCGCGTGGCATCGGCATATTCGGCGCGACGGGTCCTGATGGCTTCGGGCATGAGACGGCAGCGGGTTGACTTTTCGAAGACAGATCGTAGTATACATACACAATGTATGTGAAATACGTTGTGTATGTTGGAACGTTACCCCAAAACCTTCGAGAGGTGTTCCTGTGACGAACTCAGCAAAGGCCTTGACGCAATATCAACCGCCTTCCGAGCAGCAACTGCGCGACGCGACGGCAGTCGTCGAGCGTTTCGCGCAGCATTGGCAACGTCCTGTCGCGGAAGACCTGCGCGACTTGATGCACCCCGATACGCAAAACTTGATTCCGCCCATGACGGTTCCCGCTGATCGAGAAGGTGTCGTCGACCATTTTCGCGAGGTGCTGCAGCGCTTGCCCGACCTGAAGGTCGAGGTAATGCGCTGGGCGCCGACGGGCGATGCGGTATTGATCGAATGGCGTGCGCATGCCAGCGTGGCGGGCGAGCGGTTGGCCTGGCAGGGCGTGGATCGTTTCAACCTGCGCGGCGAGCGCATGTATCAAGGACAGGTGTATTGGGACACGCGCCGTGTCGCGGAGCAGTTTGCCGATGCGGCGCGGCGCGCGCAGGAGCGCGGTGCGTCGACGGCCTTCGCGGTTGCCGCGGGGGCGGGAAGCTAAGCGGTGGGTCCCCGATGTTTCGACGACGCTCGTTCCGGTCGGCCCTCGCTTTCGGAAAGCAAAAAACGCCTAGCCGATTAAGGGCTAGGCGAAACCGCCGGTGACCGGCGGCGGAGGTATCGATGCGAAGACGGCTTGCTCTCGTTATGACGAAGCAAGCCGTCCTACGTTCGAATCAGCGAAAAATTTTCAGTATCGCCGGGCAAACCCATTTGGCCCCCGGCGAAGGGTCTATCGGCATGAATCAGTTGCCGAAATAGATGGGCTTGACGCCGTCGATCTTGGCGGGGCCGCCCGATGCGGACGAACCGGCTTGCACGCCGCCGTAACCTTGATTGTTGCCGTTTTGAGCATTCACACGCGCTTGAGCGACTTGAGCGTCCTCGGGGTAGCGCGGGTCGTTGCTGGAGTTCAGGCGGCCTCCGGCTTGCTGGAATTGGACCATTTCAGCGGTCACTTGCGCACGGGTGACAGGCGCGTTCGATTGAGCGAAAGCAGCGACAGGAGCGGCGAAAGCGGCGGCGATGGCAACGGCTTGAATGAGCGACTTCATGATAACTACCTCCAAAAGTTGTTTGTCTTTGCTGGTGCATCGTGTTCGTTGCGTTGAACCGATGACTGCAGTGTAGTGATTAGAACGCCTAGGGTTAATACCTATCTCAAAAAGACACTGTTGCTGTTTTATTCATAATCAGTCGCTGCATGCTTCGACCGGGACGCTCGACAATCGGTATCATGGCGCCTCGCGCCTCGCGCTTGGCGCACGTGCGGCTCGTCGCCATGACGCGGCGCCGGCACGAGCGCTACTTACCCACGACGATTTAGAGGAAGACCGCCATGACGTCCGCCACGCAATTCGATCAGGTTTCGGTAGTCAAACGAGCCAACGTGTATTTCGACGGTAAATGCGTGTCGCACACGGTGCTGTTCGCCGACGGCTCGCGCAAGACGCTCGGCGTGATCTTGCCCGGCACGCTCAACTTCGGCACGGATGCGCCGGAACTCATGGAAGTGCAAGCGGGCCAGTGCCGGATCCGCCTGGAAGGCAGCGATCAATGGGCGACGTATAGCGCGGGCGATTCGTTCTCGGTGCCGGGCAAGAGCCGTTTCGATATCGACGTGATCGAAACGCTCGATTACGTGTGCAGCTATCTTTGACGCGGTGGGGACGAGCGCGCCCGGCTATCATATGTACCCCTGTTCACCGCCTGCGCTTGCCCCATGACACAACCTCTGCGCGAACTCAGCCCCCTCGAAGCCCGCGTCCTCGGCGTGCTCGTTGAAAAGCAGCACACCGTTCCCGATACATACCCGCTGTCGCTGAACGCGTTGACCGCCGGCTGCAATCAGAAGACTGCACGCTCGCCCGTGATGAGCGCGACGGAGCCGGAGGTGCAGACGGCGATCGACGGGTTGAAGCGGTTGAGCCTCGTGATGGATGCGAGCAGCAGCCGCGTTACGCGATACGAGCACAACATGAATCGCGTGCTCGGCATTCCGAGTCAGTCCGGCGCTTTGCTGACCATCCTGTTGCTCAGAGGCCCGCAGACCGCCGCCGAATTGCGGCTGAACGCCGCGCGTCTGCACGGGTTCGCGGACAACTCGTCCGTGGAAGCGTTTCTCGATGAACTCGCCGTACGCACGCCGGCGCTCGTGGTGAAGTTGCCCTGTGCGCCCGGCGAGCGGGAAAATCGCTGGATGCATTTGATGTGCGGCGAAGTCAACATCGAGCAATTCGCTGTTGCGCGCGGGGGCGTGGAATCGTCGAGCGCATCGCCCGACGAGATCGAGGCGCTCAAAGTCGAGCAAAAGCGCTTGTCGGGCGAAGTGGCTCAACTGCGGGCGTTGGTCGAACGGATGGCATCGGAACTGGGCGTGTCGATCGATCGGCCCGCGCAGGATTGACGCGGGCCATGGCGTTCGCGGTTTACATTTTCGCGCTGATGCGCACCCATGCAATACGACCGGGCTCGTTGATCGGCGTGTTCGCCGAATAGCCGAAGCGCGAATTGCCGGCAAGGTTCAAGTGCTCGGCGTAGTTCTTGTTCAGCACGTTGTCGATCCCCACCGATACCTGCACCGCTTTCGTTACGTTGTATTGGCCGTGAAGCGATAGCACCGCGAAGCCGCCGCTGGGCCCGAAGTCTTTACCCACCACGTTGCCCTCGTTCAACGCGTAGCGGTGCTGCGGCGCGACCACTCGCCACAAACCGCCCGCCGACCATGGTCCCTTCGCGTATTCGAGCCCGAAGCGCGCTTCGAGCGGCGGCATTTGCGGCAACGGATCGCCGCTCGTGGCGTTGCGCCCCCATGCGTAAGCGAGCGACGACTCGGCGCGCCAATGCGGCAGGAGCCGCCAATTCATGCCTACCTCGCCGCCCATGATTTGCGCGTTGACGTTGCTTGCTGCAGTGCGCTGGCCCATCATCGTCGATCGGTAGTCGAACAGAATGAAATCCTGCACGTAGCCGCCGTACGCCGACACCCAGGCGTCCACCCGGGTGCTCTTGTATCGCGCGCCGAAATCGAGCTGCGTCGTTTTTTCAGGCTGCAGTCCCGAGAACGCGTTGATCGAACCGTCTGGTCCTCGCTTCGGCGTGTAGAGCTCCCAATAATCGGGAAAGCGTTCCGTGTGGCCGAGGCCTGAATACCATGTGATCGGCAAGGACGAAAGATCGCGCTCATAGCGCAAGAAGCCGCTTGGCAACACGCGTGAACGCTCGTCGCCATGCGTCGGGTTCGTCGTGCTCGACATCATGCCGCCGATCGCGACGCGTTTGTCGAGCGCGTCGGCGTAGTCGACCCGCGCGCCGCCGATCACGCGCGCGGCGTCGTTCGCATACCAGGTTAGTTCGCCGAACACGCCGGCGTTCCACATCGTTGCTTGCGGCGACCATGCCTGATTCGCATAGTTTTGACGGCCCATGCCAGCGCGCTTGTCGAGCAGATTCGCTTGCGTGTCGACGCCGGTCACGAGCTTGACGTCGTCGCGAAGATGGAGCGTTGCCGCCGCACGTGCGCCGAATGCGCGCCGCCGCACCTCGGACGTCATCGGCATGCGGCTTGAGGGATCAGGCTGGCGCAACGTGGAGTTGTCCATGACGTGATCGGCTTCGTTGTAGTACGCCCGCGCTTCAAAGCGCTTGAGCACGTCGTTGATATGCTGCTTGTCGAACGAAAGGCCGAATGTTTCGCGGCGGAAATGCACGCCGTCCATCGAGCGGCCCGCGTAGCGCGCATAGCCGTCTCCCGTGCCGGCCGTCAGTTCGACACGTGTATCGGCGTCGGGTGTCCAGCCGAAAGCGGCGTCCGTGTTCCACTTGTCCCACTGCGAGGGCACGGTGTTGCCTGCGCCGTCGCGATAGTCCTGCGAGTGCGCGTGGTTCGCAGTGATCCGCGCGTAGCCGTCCGGCGTGCCCGCGGTCACGTCGGCGCTTTGATCGTTGCGTCCGTACGTTCCGCCTACCATGCTGCCGTCGAACCGCATGCCGGCCCGATCGAAGCGGGGCGTCTCGCGCTCGAACAGGACGGCGCCAGCCGACGCGCCTGGTCCGTACAGCACGCTTTGCGGGCCCTTGATGACGGTCACCTTGTCATAGCTCTCTGGCGCGATGTACGAAGTGGGCGCGTCCATGCGAGTGGGGCAGGCGCCGAGCGACGGCATGCCGTTGGCGAGAATACTCAAGCGCGAACCGAACATGCCGCGAAGCACCGCGTCGCCGTTCGTGCCGCCGTTGCGAATGGATGTGAAGCCCGGAATTGTTTTGAGATAGTCCGCGCCGTCGCTGGCGGGAAGCGGTTGCCGCGGCGTCTTGGGATGGGTGACGACGACGAGCGGGGTTCGCTGCGGCGAGGCGACGATCTCAATCGGCGGCAGCGAAAGTGTCGCGTCCGCATCGGTAGGCGCGAACGTCGACGCATCGGTCGCAGCGCACGCCGCACTCATTGCGCCGGCGGCGAGCGCTGGCACGGTCAGTTTGAACAGCATCGGCTGCGGACGTGCGGGCGCCTTGCCGCGTGCCCGACGCGTGCGCCATATCGTTTCTTTCATGTTTCTACGGCTCGAGTAATTCCCTCCACGCGACCGGAACTGCGCGCGGATGGCGATGAAGATTGAATGAATTTCGCGAGGGGTCAGGCGAGAGCGGGCGGTGCGCGAGGGCGAGCGCGAGGATAGCGGGGCGAAGGCGCCGCGCCGAATAGCTGCGGCACGGACGTGTACACAAAAACGGCGCGGCTGTGAATCTCGGCTTTTGCCGCGCCATCGATGGCGGGTATGTGCGAGAAGAAGCTGCAGTAGCCGCACCGATCGAGAACGTCTTGGGCGTGGTGTGCGTTGGGAGTGCTGTTTGGCTGGTCGGCGCTGCAAACGATGGCCGTGAACTCCGCGCTCATCGACGCGCGCCATTGCGACGCCAGCGGCACGGCAATCGCGAAACAAATCGCGAGTATGCCGAGCCAGGCGGTCAGGCGTCGATAGTGATGCGGCATAGAGGGCGGCGCTTGTTTGGTAAACGTAAGAAAGCCGCGATGTTATAGAAAGCAGAGGCTATTGCCCAGCTATGCCGGCGCGTGCGACGTAATGGCGCACGCGGTCGCGTCAGTTCAGGCGGTACGCGTGCGCAGACTGTCCCGCTCGGCGTTTCTCGCGTTGGCGGCCGAGCGTGAAATGGCCCGTCGTTCAGCCTGGTCTCGCGGCCTCGCAGGGGCGCCAACTCGTTGTGAACGGGACTGGCGAGCAACGGGAAGGGCGGCTGTGTTGGCCGGCCATGCGATGCTCAGCGTGGCGGCCGCGCGGCGGCGTAGCCGTCCGCGCTCGACGCGCTCGCTTGCGCTTGGCCAAGCGCTTCGAGTGCGAGCCCCTTCGTTTCGATGCCCATCGCCGCCACCGCTATCGCGGCTAGCGCGAACGAGCACGCGCCGAGCGTGAACACGCCCCCTTGCCCGAACGTCGGCAACACAAGGCCGACCACGTACGGCCCGATCAACGAGCCGACGCGCCCGACGGCCGAGGCGAATCCCGCGCCCGTCGCGCGCGCGCCGGTGCCGTAAAGCTCGGGCGTGTAGGTATAGAGCGCAGCCCACATCCCGAACAGGAAGAATTGCATGGCAAGGCCCGCGCAAATGACGAGCGCCACGCTGCTGCCGTGCAATGCCGTTTGCCCGTAGAGATAAGCCATTGCCGCGCCGCCCGTGAGCGAGGCGACGCAAGTGGGCTTGCGTCCCCATCGCTCGACGAGCCACGCCGCGCAGAGAAACCCAGGGATACCCGCCAACGAAATCCAAACGGTATAGAGCACCGACTTCGCGACGGCAAAGCCTGCCTGCTGCATCAACGCGCCGAGCCACGAAGTCAATCCGTAAAAACCGAGCAGCGCGAAGAACCATAACGTCCACACCATGATGGTTCGCTCACGATACACGCCGCTCCAGATTTCGCGGAAGGCGCCGCGCGAACGAAGGGCGGGCCGTATGTCGATATCCACGGCAGGCGCCGGCAGATCGGACCGCCCCGTGGCTCGCATGACTTTCGCTTCGATGAGCGACAGCACCGAATCGGCTTCGCGCATCCGTCCGCGATGTTCGAGCCAACGCGGCGATTCGGGCACGATGCGGCGCACGATCAACACGAACACGGCAGGAACGGCCAGCAACGCAAAGACGCTGCGCCAGCCGAAGGCCGGCAGGACCCAATATGACACGATGCCCGAGGTGATGAATCCGAGCGGCCAGAAGCCGTCCATGAGGGCGATCAGCCGGCCGCGCGAAGCCGTGGGAACGAACTCCGACAGTAGCGCTTGCGCGACGGGAAACTCCATGCCCATTCCTACGCCAAGCAGGATGCGGTAGCCGATCAGTGCCTCGACGCTGTGGGCCGTGGAGCACAGATACGAAGCCACGCCCCAGAGAACCATGCTCCATTGAAACACCGGCCGCCGGCCGAAGCGATCGGCGAGCAATCCCGCCACTGCCGCGCCCGCGACCATCCCGAAGAAGCTCGCGCTCGCGACGAGCCCAGCCGTGGCGGTCGTCAACCCGAACTCGGTCTTGATGGAGCCGAGGACGAACGTCATCGTGCCGAGATCGACGGAGTCGAAGAAAAACGCGAGGGCGATGACGATGAACAGTAAGCGGTGATACGAGGAGAAGGGCAGACGTTCGAGTCGTGCTGCAGCGTGCGCATGAGACGACGGCGAAGGAACGGCGTTTGGCATGGCGGGCTCCGAGTGAAGCACTTGCGTCGATGGGTGGCTGGCGCGATGGCGCGCATCGACGAGTAGATGACGCCATTAATCGGCCACATAGAAGAAAAGCGGCGGGCGAGTGGAATGAGTACGCCACCGCTGTCTATGGCACTGGTCGTGCTTTAGCGATGCGGCTCTGCAAGGCATTGGCACGTGGTTGGCCGAGAGTGCATCGTCGTAGGTCATCGGTGCTCGGCATTGGCGCGTCCGGGCTGGCTTTGCACCGTTTTGGAGCGCGTCGCTGCGATGCCTAGGGGCGACGCGGGACCGGGCAGTCATCGAAGAACCTCATCAGAACATCCGCCCTTGGGCGAAAAGAAAACTGCACATGCGTCGACATATTGCGGGACTGTATGGACTTCTACTCATCTTCAACATTGCCGTTTGGGCGTGGGCATTCGCTGCCCTCGGGAGCGTCCCATCGTTGATGGGGATGGCCGTGCTGGCGTACTCCTTTGGCGTTCGCCATGCAGTGGACGCCGATCACATCGCGGCGATCGACAACGTCACGCGAAAGATGATGCACGCGGGCAAGCGGCCGCTGACGATCGGCTT
>DATJJH010000129.1:0-2072 GCA_035492395.1 Trinickia sp.
GTGCTCAGCGCGGCGCTGTTCGGCCTGGCTTGCGGCGCGTTGATTTCCGGCCCGCTGTCGGACCGGTTAGGGCGGCGCTCGCTGCTGCTCTCGGCGGTGCTGCTCTTCGGCGTGGCGTGCCTCGGCTCGGCATTCGCCCAAACACTCGAGCAGCTGACGGCGTTGCGTTTCGTGACCGGCATCGGGCTGGGCGCCGCGATGCCCAATGCCGTGACGCTGATGGGCGAGTTTTGTCCGGACCGCCGTCGCGCGACGATCATCAACTTGATGTTCTGCGGTTTCCCGCTCGGTGCGGCGGCCGGCGGTTTCCTCGCCGCCTGGATGATTCCGCATTTCGGTTGGCGCAGCGTTTTGGTTTTCGGCGGTGTGATGCCGCTGGTGCTCGCCGGGCTGGTGGCGGCGAAGATGCCGGAATCGGTGCGCTTCATGGTGGCGAGCGCAAAGCCGTACGAACGTATTCAGAAGACGCTCGCCCGGATTTCGAGCGCGGCGTTCGACTCGCAACGCTTCGTCCTGACGGAAGCCGCATCGTCAGGTGGTGGGAAGGGTCTCGGCATTGTTCTCTCGAAGCGATATATCGTCGGCTCCGTGATGTTGTGGCTCGCCTATTTCATGGGGCTCGTGATCTTCTACGCCTCGATCAACTGGATGCCGATCTTGCTCAAGGACGCGGGCTTGCCGCTCAAGAGTGCGACGCTCGTCTCGGCGCTGTTTCCGTTGGGCGGCGTGGGCGCGGTGCTGTCCGGCATGCTCATGGATCGCTTCAACGCCAATCGCGTGATCGCGCTGTGCTATGGCCTCACGGCTGTCAGCGTCTACGCCATCGGCCAAGCTGCCGGCAACATGGGTGCGCTGGTCGCCGTGATCTTCCTAGCCGGAGTGCTGATGAATACGGCGCAATCGTCGATGCCCGCGCTCGCCGCGGCGTTCTACCCGACGGTTGGACGCGGCACCGGTGTGGCGTGGATGCTCGGCATCGGCCGGTTCGGCGGTATCGCGGGGTCGTTCCTCGTCGCCGAATTGGCGCGTCGTCACTTCGGCTTCGCCGATATCTTCGCGACCGTCGCCGTGGCGGGGGCGATCGCCTGCGTGGGTCTGCTCGTCAAGCAATGGGCGGGCGGGCAGGGTGCGGCCGCTATTTCGGCCACTCGTCAGCCGCATCATTGAAAATCTCCGCAACGAGGCTGCGCAGCCAAACGGTGCGGGCATCGTTGTGAAATTTTCGATGCCAATGCTGGCGTAGGTCGAAGCGCGGCAGCGGCAGCGGCGGTTCGACGAGCACGATCGAGGCGTGGGCCGTCGAGTAGGCGTAGCCGACCGCATGCGGCACGGTGGCGATCAGGTCGGTGCGGCCGAGGATATACGGCAAGCTCGTGAAGTGCGGCGTCTCGAGCACGGCGCGCCTCACGAGGCGACGCTTCGCGAGGTACGCTTCGAGCACCTCCTGGCTGCGGCCTTCCGCTCGCACGACCGCGTGCCCGCAGGCGAGGAACTGCTTGAGCGAAAGCCGCTTCAATGCTAGCGGATGGTCGCGGCGCATCATGCAGATGAAGCGATGCGTGAATAGCCGCTGCTGAAACACGTTCGCGCCGCGAAGGTCGGGAAAGTAGCCGACGGCGAGGTCGATGCCGCCGGATTCCAACCCGTGTTCGACCTCCGCGTGCGGCTGCGATACCGAGCGCAAGTTTGCGTTGGGCGCGCGTTGCGCGAATGCTTGTAGAAGGCGCGGCAAGAAGACGATCTCTCCGACATCCGAGAGTGCGATCGAGAAGGTGTGCGTACTCGTGGCGGGATCGAAGTCGTGCGGGGCGACGAGGCCACGCTCGATGAGCGCAAGCGCATCGCGGGCAGCCGGCATGAGCGCGAGCGCAAGGGGCGTGGGCTCCATCCCGCGCGACGTGCGCACGAATAGCGGATCGCCGAAGTACGCGCGCAGTTTGGCGAGCGCCGCGCTCACGCGCGGCTGGGCAACGCCGAGCAAGACGCCGGCTCGGCTGACGTTGCGGGCTTCCTCTAGGGCGACTAGGTAAGGGATGAGATTCAGGTCGAGGCTAAGGTCGGGCATCGTGGCG
>DATJJH010000130.1:0-6150 GCA_035492395.1 Trinickia sp.
CCCACAGCATCCGCTCGCAGGCGTCGTCAACGACAACCCAGCACGCTCGAATACGTCGCGCCATAGCGCCGCCGCCGCGGGTTCGTTCGTCCGCTCCGTGCAATGCGGCAACATGCGAAAGGAAGTCGGCAAGCCGCGGTCATACTGCGTCATCGATACGTTAAACATCTTCGACGCCCCCGATGCCTTCGATGCACTCACCCCCTTCTCGGCCATCGCATCGATCAACCACTCCTGCGGCAGCAGCACGCGCGGACATTCGCCTACACCATCGACCTTTCGATACTCCTGTCGATACACGAGGGTCATCGCCGGGTCGATCCCCACGAGCGGAATGCCGAAGCGCGCGAGCGCGGAGAGTTGGGTCGCGTTTTTCACGGCGGCGCGCTCGAATGCGCGTAAAAAACCCTGCACGTGCAGCGGTTTGCCGTTAGGTCGATACGGCGCGACGAACACACGGTAGCCGAGTCGCACCGCCAGCTCGACGAACGCCGCGGCAACCGGGGTTTCGAAGTACCGCGTGAAGGCATCTTGCACGACGATGACGCTCCGCGCGCGCTCGGCTTCGCCAAGTACAGCCAAGCGCGATGCTGTCGCGGGTTCGACTGCCCACCGATCCACCACGCCGCGCCATGATGCACCGCTATCCATCGATGGGCTATCCACGATGCCGGCCACTCGGTGCAGGATCGACTTGACCGGGCTCGCTCGCATCAATGCGTTATAGACATTCGGTAACCCCGGCACGCGCGCGACATGAGGCACGCTGTATTCGAGCGATCCGATCAGGTAGTCGCGCGGCGAGCGCGCATAACGCGTGTGGTAGTGCGCGAGAAACCTCGAGCGAAACTCGGGCACGTTGACCTTGACGGGGCATTGCGCCGCACACGATTTGCATGAGAGACAGCCCGCCATCGCGTCATAGACCTCGTGCGAGAAATCGCCCTCGCCGCGATGCTTGCGCCAGCTGTTGACGAGCCGAATCGGCCATGCCGCGGGCATCGGCGCCGCAGCCACGTCGGCCCCCGCTTGCCCTTGCAGCCGCAGCCATTCGCGCATCAGCGACGCGCGGCCTTTCGGAGAATGCACCCGTTTGCGCGTTGCCTTCCACGACGGACACATCGCATCGTCGGGATCGAAGTTGTAGCAGGCGCCGTTGCCGTTGCAATGGACCGCGTCGCCGTTGCGCTGCCACACGCGCTCGTCGATGGTTCGGTCTGCTTCCCCCCGCATGGGCACGGCGTCGATCCGCAGCAGCGATGCGCCGCTTTCGGCCGGCGTGGCGATCTTGCCCGGGTTGAGCTGATTGTGCGGATCGAACGCGGCTTTCAACCGCTGCAACGCGGGATACAGCGGTCCGAAGTACTCGGGCACGTATTCCGAGCGCACGCCCTTTCCGTGCTCGCCCCAAAGCAAGCCGCCGTATTTCATCGTCAGCGCCGCCACGGCATCGGAGATCGGCCGGATCAACGCAGCCTGCTTCGGATCGCGCATATCGAGCGCGGGCCGGACATGCAACACGCCGGCATCGACATGGCCGAACATGCCGTAGCGCAAACCCAATCCATCCAGCAATGCCCGGAATTCGGCGATGTAGTCGGCCAGGTTTTCCGGCGGCACGGCGGTATCCTCGACGAACGGTTGCGGGCGGCTCGCGCCGCTCACGTTGCCGAGCAGCCCCACCGCGCGCTTGCGCATCGCGTAGACCCGGTTGATCGCCGCCTCGCCGTCGGCCACGGTGACGCCCAAGCGGCGCACCGTCGTATCCGCGCGCAGATGCTCGACGAATGCGCCGACTCGCGCGCGAACCGCTTCGGCGTCGGCGCCGCTGAATTCGACCAGGTTGATGCCGCCCGCCTCGCTCGCCTCGTCCGCCGGGCCATCGTCATCGGGGAAGTACTCGGCCACGTTGCGCCAAACGATATCTTTCTTCGCCAGAGCGAGCACCGTCGAATCGACTGTTTCGATCGACAGCGGCCGATGCGCCATCAGCGCGCGTGCGTCGCGCAGCGCGTCCATGAAACCGGCGTAGCGAACGTTGACGAGCGCCGCATGCGCGGGAATCGGCAAGACGTTCAGCGTGGCCTCGGTCACGAAGCCGAGCGTCCCCTCCGATCCGCAGAGCACACTGTTGATGTCGAAACGCCCGTCTCCATCGCGCAGATGAGCAAGATCGTAGCCCGTCAGGCAACGATTCAACGCCGGAAACCGCTCCCGAATCGACTCGGCTTCTTGCTCGCAGATCCGCCGCGCAGTGCGATAGACGCGGCCGACGTCGTCGGCACGGTCGCACAGCGCGTTCAGCTCAGTCTCGTCCACGGGCCTGCTCTCGAGCACCGCCCCGCCAATCAAAACGGTATCGAGCGCCCGCACGTGATCGCGCGTCTTGCCATAGGTGCAGCTGCCTTGGCCGCTCGCATCGGTGCTGATCATGCCGCCGATCGTCGCCCGATTGGACGTCGAAAGTTCCGGCGCAAAGAACAAGCCGTGCGGCGCGAGCGCCGCATTGAGCTGATCCTTCACGACACCGGCCTCTACGCGCACCGTTCTCGATACAGGATCGATATCGAGGATGCGGTTCATGTGACGGGATACATCGACGACGATGCCGTCGGTCAACGACTGCCCGTTCGTTCCCGTGCCGCCGCCGCGCGCGGCGACGACGACCGTGCGAAACGCCGCCTCGCCGAGCAGCGCGGCGATACGCTGCACGTCGCGCGTGTGCCGAGGGAACAGCGCGGCTTTAGGGTATCGCTGATAAATGGAGTTGTCGGTTGACAGCACTGTGCGCAGCGCCTGGCTGCTGTCGATATCGCCCTCGAAGCCGGACGCGTGCAGCGCATCTAGGAAACGCGCGTCGACGTCCTCCAACTTATCGTCGACCGGGAGACGGGAGATCGCCATGAATGTTCAATTCGGCCGAGCAGGCTCGGCATGGGTTCGACGACGCGCCGGAACCATGTAGACTTTGCATGTATCCCGAGCCGGAAACCGTGCTATTTACCACGGCTAGCCCATTTTATGGACATCCGCGCTTTTCGAAAGCGGAAGTTCTTTGGGCTATTCGTGAGGTTTATGAATGAATTATCGAAAACTCACCCCCTCGATGTCCTTGCTGTTGGCGTTCGAAGCTTCCGCACGGCATGAGAGCTTCACGCGCGCGGCCGAGGAATTGTCGTTGACGCAAAGCGCGGTCAGCCGTCAGGTGCAAACCCTTGAAGCGATGCTCGGCATCGCGTTGTTCGAGCGCGAAGGCAGGCGGATCGTGACGACCGATGCGGGCCGCGCATACATGATCGAAATCGGCGCCGCCCTGACGCAGATCCGGAATGCGACGCTGCAGGTCTTGTCTTCCGAAAGCTCCGGCAAACGTCTTCGCGTGGCGACCTTGCCCACGTTCGGCGCGAAATGGCTGCTGCCGAGACTCCATCGGCTCTATCGCGCCCATCCGGATCTGCAAATCGATCTGCACTCGCGGATCGAGGAAGTCGACTTCGCCGCGCAACCCCTCGATGCAGCCATCACGGTGGGGGATGGGCGTTGGCCGAACGTGATTGCACATCGCCTCTATGCCGAAGAGTTGATTCTGATCGCAAGCCCGGCGTCGTTGGCCTCCGGGCGCAGGCCGCGAGGACGCGGAAAGCGCCTATCAACCGCCCGTAACGAGCATTCGGTGCGCCCGACCGTCGACATGCTCGAAGGCCTGACCTTGCTCAGAGTCAGCAGCTTTCCCGACGCGTGGCGGGAATGGTGCGCGCATTTCGGCTTGCCGCACGATGCGCTCAAACTCGGCCCGAGCTTCGAGTTGACCTCGCACCTGATTCAAGCCGTCATCGCCGAGATCGGCGTCGCGCTCGTGCCGCGCATGCTTGTCGAAGACGAATTGAGCGATGGGCGGCTGTGCAGCCCGTTCGATCCGGTGCCGAGTTCGCGTTCCTACTATTTCACGTATCCGGAGCGCGTGCGGCGCCATCCCGCGCTCGAGGCGTTTCGCGAATGGCTACTGCACGAGCAAACCACGCCGGTTCGATAAGAATGCGCGTCCTTACCGCCTAACCTTCGGCGTTTTCGCTTCTGCCGGCGGCCGCTCCAACGGACGCGACGGCAGCGGCGTCGACATGATGATCGACGTGCGCGTCTCGCCGTAAAGATTGATGCGGCCGATCAACCGTTCTAAGTCGGCCATGCTCACCGCCGCCAGCCGCATGATGTATGAATCGGCGCCAGTCACGTGGTGGCACTCGAGCACTTCCGGAATGGCTTCGAGCACCTTCAGGAACTTCGCTTTGGCAGGCTGCGGCACGGTGATCGCGATCAGCGAGGTGACGCCATACCCCGCCGCCACCGGATCCACACGGGCCACATAGCCTTCGATGACGCCCGTCTCTTCAAGACGCTTCACTCGCTCGGAAACGGCGGGCACAGACAAACCGACCTGACGGGCGAGTTCGGTGTAGGTCATGCGGCCATCGCGCTGCAAGTGCGCCAGTACGTTCCAGTCCAAGCCATCCATAACGGTTGTGCTTTTTAAGGTAGAAGCGCTATTTTCCCTTAAAAACACACTTCTTGAGCGCGCTTCGATCGCCTACGATCCGTATTCATCCGCGCCATCGGCGAATCTCTTGGGGAAAGAGCGAATGCTGTTCATCAAATCTTTGGCGATCGGTTTTTCCATCGCGGCGCCTGTGGGCCCTATCGGCATGTTGTGTATTCAGCGAAGCTTGAGCCGCGGCTTCCGCTCCGGTCTCGCCACGGGCATGGGCGCCGCGTGCGCCGATATGATCTACGGGTTGCTCGGCGCGCTGGGCATCGCCGGAATCGCGGCGACGCTGCCGGCGCTTGGCATCGTGCTGAAAATCGGCGGCGGGGCGTTTCTCGTGTGGCTGGCCTGGGCTGTCGCGCGCGAGTCCAAGGGCGCTGCGCCGACGGCCGCATCGGAGGGGCCGCGCGGCTCGGTGTCGCGCGATTTCCTGACGACGTTCGGGCTGACGCTATCGAACCCGATGACGATCATTTCGTTCATCGGCATCTTCGCCGCGCTGGGCCCGTCGACGGGCGCGCAGGCAGGCGCGGGATGGGCGACGGTGCTGCCGATGGTGGTCGGCGTGTTCGCCGGGTCCGCCGCCTGGTGGCTGTGCTTGAGCGGCGCGACGGCGGCGCTGGGCAAGAAGATCCCCGTTTCCTATGTTCACGGCATCGCCCGCGGGTCGGCGCTCGTCATCGGCGTGTTCGGCGCCATTCAGTTTGTCTCGGGGCTGCGCAGCGTGATCTGAGCGGTTCAAACGAGCTTATGAGCGCCCAGGGCGTCGGCTTGCTGGCCCCATGGCAAAATGGCCTTCGCGTGGACTTCACCGGAGCTCGCCATGACGATTCTCGTGGGTACGGCATCGTGGACGGATAAGACGCTCATCGAATCGCACGCGTTTTATCCGCCGAACTGCAACAGCGCCGAAGCGCGTCTGCGCTACTACACCGGTATCTTTCCGCTGGTCGAAGTCGATTCCTCCTACTACGGCATGCCGAGCGCGAGCAACAGCGCGCTCTGGGCCGAGCGAACGCCAGCCGGTTTCGTCTTCGATGTGAAGGCCTTTCGGCTTTTCACGGGGCACCAGACCGAGCCGAAGTGTTTGCCGAAGGATATCCAGGCCGACCTGCCGAAGACCGATAAGAAAAACCTCTACTACAACGACGTTCCCGCTCCGCTCCTCGAAGTGCTATGGGCCCGGTTCTTCGCCGCACTCGAGCCGCTGCGCGCGGCCGGCAAGCTGGGCGCCGTGCTGTTTCAGTTTCCGCATTGGGTGACCGCTACGCCGAAATCCATGGCTCATGTCGAGCACTGCGCCGAGCGCGCGCGGCCGCTGCTGACCGCTTTCGAATTTCGGCACGAGAGCTGGTTCAACGAAAAGCATCGCGAGTCGACGCTTCAGATGGAGCGCGAACACGGCATCGTCCATGTGATCGTCGACGCACCCAGCGATGTGAAAAACCGCGTGCATTCGCTATGGGAGGCGACATCGCCGGCGCTGGCGATCGTTCGACTTCATGGCCGCAACGCGCAGACTTGGAGCGGCGCGGGATCGGCAGCCGAACGGTTCAACTACGACTACGGCGATGAAGAACTTGAAGAACTCGCTTCGCCGATACGAGACA
>DATJJH010000131.1:0-6632 GCA_035492395.1 Trinickia sp.
GGGTCGTCTTGCGAACCGCGCCAGGGGCCGTGTCGTCGTTCAACTTACGAGCCGTACAGGAGAACTCACATGTCATCCGTGACGCCGGTGTTCCACGCAGGCCATGCATTTGCACTGCCGCCAGAATTGTCTCCTTTGTCGGATCGGCCCTTGCCGACCCCGAACTCGGGCCCCGGCGCGGTCGGGCCGGACGGGAGTGTGACCGTCGGCAACGCGCATGTCGTGTGGGGCACGGACGGCGGCGAAGAGACGGCCACCGCGACGATCACCAACAATAAGAATCAGATCGTCGGGCAAGTCAATCTCGACCACTTGAACAATACGGTCTCGGTGACGCAATTCGATCCCAGCACGGGCAAGCCTGACGTCGATCCCGCGACGGGCAAGCCGGTGTCGTCGACCTTCCACTATGACTCCGAGGGCAATCTCGTCAACGACGGCAATCTCACGTCGGAAAATCTGGCCCATTTGCCCCAAGGGTTCGACGAGTATCACAACCAACTCGTCACGCTTCAACCCGGCGACGGGAAAACGTTGCCGATCACCGTCGATATCGCCCCCGACGCGCGCAGGCTGACGAAACATGCGCTCACCGCCGAGGTCGTGATGCCGGCCAAGCCCAGTTCGAACCCCGACGACACGGTGGACGTGCTAGGGCTCCGAGCGGCGGACAGCGCCGACCAAGCGGGCGCCTCCAAAGCCGATCCGAAGCAATTGGCGGTTCTGTACTCCAGCGATAGCGGCGACACGAGCTTCCTTTCGCCGACGCCGCCCAACGCCGACTCGTTCCTTCACCATCTCTTGCCCGACTTCTTCTAACACGCGGCAGCGATCGAAATGCGCGAGGGGAAGTCGCCGACTTCGCCTCGCGCCGCTGCGTCAGTTGACATTGAGATTTCCGCTGAGCCGAGCATGAAAAGCGCGGCTGCGCTCGTCTAGGCCAACGAACCGAACGGTGGCGCCTTGCCGCCGATATTTCGCTTCGATCGAATCGAGCACGGCGACTGTCGATGCGTCGCAAATCTGCGCGCCGGACAGATCGACGACCACTGCGCGCGGATCGCTCGCACACTCGAACCGGTCCATCAAATCGTTGCTGCTGCCGAAAAATAGCGACCCGCGCACCTCGTAGCATGCCGTTTGGCCATCGGCCGACACCGTGCGCGTGGTACGAATCCCATGCGCGGCCCGGCGCGTGAACAGCGCCATCGCCAACAGCACGCCGGCGACCACGCCGAGCGCGAGATTTCGCGTGTAGACCGTCAACGCCACCGACACCAGCATGACCGACGTTTCCATGAGCGGCATGCGCTTGAAGGTCGAGGGCCGCAAGCTGTGCCAATCGACGGTCTTCACCGCGACCACCATCATCACCGCCGCGAGCGCCGCCATCGGGATACGCGCCATCACCGCACTCAGGCCGGTCATGAGCAACAGCAACGTAAGGGCAGCCGCCATCGTCGATACGCGCGTGCGTCCGCCGCCGATGCCCACGTTCACCACGGTCTGGCCGATCATCGCGCACCCGCCGATTCCGCCGAAAAGGCCCGCGCACAGATTGGCCAATCCCAGGGCCCACGATTCGCGCGTTTTATCCGAGCCCGTCGCTGTCATATCGTCAACGAGCTTGGCGGTGAGCAGCGTTTCGAGCAGGCCCACGAACGCAATGCTGACCGCCGTCTGCCACACGACGCCGAGCGTGCTCAAATCGAGCGGTACGGTCCAGGCGGTCAAGCCGGGCAATTCCGCCGACATGGGGCGCCCCTCCCCGACGGTCGGGACGCTCAAGTGCAAAGCGACGGAGAGCGCCGTGGCGACGACGATCGCGATCAGCGGAGAAGGCACGACGCGCTGAACGCGCGGCGCAATCAACACGATGGCAAGCGTAATCGCAAACAGCGCGTAGACCGCGAGTGGTTTATCGATGACGTGCGGTATCTGAGCGCAAAAGATGAGGATGCCGAGCGCGTTGACGAAACCGAGCATCACGGAGCGCGGAATGAAGCGCACGATGCGCGCGAGACCGAGCGCGCCGAACGCCAATTGGATCAAGCCGCCCAGCAACACGGCGGGCAGAATGTACCCGACACCGTGCACGCGGACCATCGGCCCCACGACCAGCGCGACGGAACCCGCCGCCGCCGTGACCATCGCCGGCCGCCCGCCGAACAGCGACATGACCAAGAGCAGGACCACCGACGCGAACAGCGCCGAACGCGGCTCCACACCGGAGATGAAAGAGAACGAGATGACCTCGGGAATGAGCGCGAGCGTCGTGACGACACCCGCGAGGATTTCGCGCAGCCATTCGGCGCGCGTCGTGGGCCATGCTTCGCGCGCACTCGCGCGCGTCATGGCGATGGTGCTGCCAGAATTTTTCATGGGGATAGCGGTATGGTTTCATCGATCGGGCATCTTCGTGCGACACAACAGCGTCGTGCCGCCCGTTTCACGCCCGCACTACACATCTGAAGCCGATATGACTCGTCGAGGTATCGAGCGTCTGCCCCTGGCGCGCGGCAGGCCGATAGCGAAGGCAATAGCTCGGCGCACACAGGTGCGAGCCGCCCTTCACGACATGGCGCACGTCCTCTATGCTGACGCCCGACGCCGGAATGCAGCACGATTTCGTCTCCTCGACCCCGGGCGCGTTGCCGTATCGCGTGGCGGTCCATTCCCACACGTTGCCCGCCACGTCGTATAGCCCATAGCCATTGGCTGGAAACGACCCGACGGGCGACGTGCGCTCGTAGCCGTCCAGCGCCGTGTTTTGCCAAGGGAATTGCCCTTGCCATGTATTGGCCATCAGGCGCCCCTCCGGTGCGAATTCGTCTCCCCAGGGATAGGCAGCGCCGTCGAGCCCGCCGCGCGCCGCATACTCCCATTCGACTTCGCTGGGCAGCGACTTGCCCGCCCACGACGCATAGGCGCTGGCATCTTCGAACGTCACATGAACGACGGGGTGCTGTTCCAGACCATGCAGCGTGCTCTGCGGCCCTTGCGGATGCCGCCAGCACGCCCCCGGCGCATAAGCCCACCATTGCCGGTAGTCGCCCAGGCCCACGCGCGCAGGCGGCTGGGTAAATACGAGGGAGCCCGGACACAAAAGCGCGGGATCGGCGTCCGGGTACAGCGCCGGATCGGGTTGCCGCTCCGCCAGCGTGACGTACCCGGTGGCATCGACGAACGCGGCGAATTGCGCGTTCGTGACCGGATGGGCGTCGATCCAGAAATCGGGGGCTATGACGCGCCGTGCCGGACGCTCCTCACGATAGAACGCATCGGAACCCATCGTGAATTCGCCGCCCACGATCCGCACCATGGACTCGGTGCGGGCCGGGCTCATCGATGGCGCTAGTGCCTCCCTTTCGGCGGAGGCGCAGCAGCATGCACGCTTCGCGGGTCGTGCGTCCGTCATCGGCGCGGCCATGGCGCTTAAGCGATAAAGACCGATTTCGGCACGAAATCGAGTTCCGAGCCCGGCGGGATCAGCGCCTCCTGCTTCACGCTGTCTTCGAACTCGCGCACCACGCGATGCGCGTGCTGCATGACCCACCACCGCACGTAGCGCTGATTGACGGCCTCGCGCTCCTTCGGGTCCTCCTGCAAATGCGTGATGCGCGCAAAGCCGAGCGGCAATTCCGGATCGTGGAAATGCTGCTGCCGCTTGAAATTGATCTTGAAGTCCTTCCATTTCACGGCATGCAGTTCGTCCTTGAGCCACACCATGCACGACTCGCGGTTCGAGGTCGCTTGCTCGCCGAGGAAGAAGGCCGTCTGATCCTTACCGTCGATGAGCCGGTCCTTCGGCGTGTCGCTACCGGCGAACTTGAGCAGCGTCGTGAAGAGATCGGTCACATGCACCATCTCGTTGCTTTCCACGCCCGCCGGAATACGACCGGGCCAACGGGCCAGCAGCGGCGTGCGGATGCCCCCTTCGGCGGAACTGAAATACGACCCGTCGAAGAAGCCGCCCGTGCCGCGACCCGCCAGATGATCTTCCGCGCCGTTGTCGCCGCAGAGAATGACGATCGTATCGTCCGCCGCCCCGAGCCGGTCGAGCTCGTCCAGCAGTACGCCGAAGTCATGATCGAGCATCAGCAGACAATCGCCCCAATCGCCATTCGTGCTCTTGCCGACGAACTCGTCGCGCGGCGACATCGGGAAATGCATCAGCGAGTGATTGAAATAGAGGAAGAACGGCTCGTCGTTCTTGACGCAGCGCTGCATGAAGTCGATGCCGCGCTTCTGATACTCGAGGTCGCACGTCTTCTTCGTTTCCATCGTGAGCTGCTCGTCGAGCAGCGGCCTCGTTCCCTTGTCTTTGAACCCCTCGTGCATGTGCGAATAGCCGTCGCGTTCGGGCACGTAATGCGGATCTTCCAACCACATGCATTCGTCGTAGGTGCGCAGCGGACCATACCATTCATCGAAGCCATGGTCGGTCGGAAAGCGGCCGTCTTCCGCGCCGATATGCCACTTCCCGAGACACGACGACTTATAGCCGCCCTTGGCCAGCAATTCCGCGATCGTGATCTCCCAGGTCACCAAGCCGCCCCCGTTGCCGCCAAGCGCGATCGTGTGATTGCCGGAACGGATCGGATAGCGGCCCGTCATCAATGCCGAGCGGGTCGGCGTGCACTGCGGTTCGACCACGTAGTGCGTGAGCTTGGTGCCCTCCTTGCAGAACGCGTCGATGCGCTTGGTGTCCGCGCCGCGCAATTTGCCGCCGCCATAGCAGCCGAGCTCACCCATTCCCAGGTTATCGACGTGAAAGAACAGGATGTTCGGTTTCTTGCTCATTGCAAAACTCCATCGTGTCGAGAGCGATATCCCCCGCTCTCGGGTAGGGATGTTCGTATCGGTCAGAGAATCTCTTCGACCCCGTTCGGCCCCATCTCCATGCTGAATCCCGCCACGCCGCCCGCATCCAGTTCGGATCCCATGGCCGCTAGCGACTCCTCGCGGATGAGCGTCTTCAGGCGATGAACCAATGCGCTGAATTCGGGCGTTTCGATCATCGCGGCCGTGCGCGGACGCGGCAGCGGAACGCGTATCTCCGCCTTGATGCGTCCCGGCCGCGCCGTCATGACATAGATGCGGTCCGAAAGGAACACCGCCTCCTCGATGTCATGCGTAATGAACAGCACCGACAAACGAAAGCGCTGCCACATATTGGTCAAAACCTCCTGCATGACCGTGCGGGTTTGCGTATCGAGCGCGCCAAAAGGCTCGTCCATCAACAGCACGCGCGGGTTCGCCGCGAGCGCTCGCACGATGCCGATGCGCTGCTTCATGCCGCCCGATAGCTGGTCCGGATAGTGGTTCTCGAACGCAAGTAGGCCGGCAAGGCCCAGCAGCGTGCGCGCGGTGCCTTCGCGCTTGGCGCGCGAGACGCCTGCCATCTTCAAACCGAATTCGACGTTCTCCCGCACGCGCAGCCAGGGGAACAGCGAATACTGCTGAAACACGACGCCGCGCTCGGCCCCCGGCTTTCGGATGGGTGTGCCGTCCAACGTGGCCGCGCCGCGCGCCGGCTTCGTGAAACCCGCCACGATGCTGAGCAGCGACGATTTCCCGCAGCCGGATGGACCGATCAGAGAAACGAACTCGTGCGGCTCCACGGTGAGCGAGACATCTTTTACGGCCTCGGTTTGCGCCGCACCCGAACCGAACACGACGCCGATGTTGCGGCAGTCGATGCGTCCTTTGCTGACATGGGTCATTTGCGCGCTCCGTTCACGTAGGCAAGCCATGGCATCGCAAACTGCCCGACGAGTCGGATCCCGCCGCTGCACAACAGCCCGAGCGCACCGATGGTGATCATGCCGAGGACAATCGCCGGATAATTGACCAGCGAATACGCTTCCCAGGTGTAGTAGCCGACGCCGTATTGCCCCGCAATCATCTCCGCCGCGATCAGCGACACCCACGCGACACCCATGCCGACCGCCAGCCCCGTAAAGACATTCGGCAAGACGCCCGGCAGAATCACGTGCCTGAAAAGCTGCGCCTCGCTCGCGCCGAGACAACGTCCCGCGCGCAGCAGCACGCCGTCAAGCGATTCGACGCCGTCTATCGTGTTGAGCAGGATCGGATAAAACGCGCCGACGAAGGTGATGAACACGATGGACGATTCGGTCGTCGGCCAAAGCATGATCGACAACGGCACCCAAGCGATGGCCGGAATGGGCCGCATCACTTCGATCGCAGGCATCAGTAGGCGATTCACAAGTCGATACCGGCCGATCAGCAGCCCGAGCACGACACCGAAAACGAGAGCGATGAAGAACCCGAGAAAAATGCGCTTCAAACTGCTCACGATGTTCGTCGCGAACGTGTTGGACGCGGCTACATGAACCGCCGCGCGAAACACCTCGAGCGGGGTCGGCACGTTCTCGAAGCGTATGTAGAACTGAACGCGATAGCGCGTGCCCAAATACCAGATCGCAAGAGGCACACCGATGGAAACCACGGCGAACGCGATTCTGACGCCGAGCGCACGAACCCATTCCAGCGAAGCCGTTCGCTCAAGAGCGCTCGGTCGCGCACTCTGGGCGGGAGGCTTAGGCAGCACCGTTGCACCACGATCGATGTCCATATCGAGAGACCTTTCCATCTCACTTACCTCC
>DATJJH010000132.1:0-53580 GCA_035492395.1 Trinickia sp.
ACAACGATATGCCCCTTATATCGATATGGGGGGAAGGGGTAGATGGGCTTCGTTTGGGCTGTGGACTTGGGGGCGTGGGCGGTAGGCCGCGGTGTCCGTGGGACCGCCCGGATAGTGGCGTGCCGTCAGGGCTCGGTAAGCGCCGCCGTGGCGAGCGCGCGCAGATAGTCGATCCCGTCGATCGCGCGCGAGCCGTACCAAGAGATCATTGCTCCGTCGACGAGTTGCAGCTTCTTGCCGGTGAGCCTGGGATCGGCGGCGAGTGCGTCGCGGTGCTTTTCGGTGAAGCGATAGGGCTCCGATGCGAGCAAGACGCGCTCGACGCTCGCAAAGGCCGGGTCGTCGAAATCGAACGTAGGATAGCGATCGGCGCCGGTGAAACCGCCTGTCACCGCTGGCCATGTTTGCCAGTTGACGAGGCGCAGCATCGACGAGATGTAGGTATCGCGTGCGATCGTCATCCACGGGTCGCGCCAAATCACATAGAGGACATTGCGTTCGGGCAATTGTTCGACGGCGAGGGCGTCGAGCCTCGAGGACAGCGCTTCCGATAGCCGTTGCGCTGCTGCTTCGCAGCCGAAGATCGAGCCGAGCAGTATGTAGAGCGAAAGGTTGTCGTGCGGCGTAAGCGGATGCGTGACGACGACGTGCGGGACGAATTCGGCAAGCGCATCGATCGTCGGCTTTTCGTTTTCGTCGATGTTGACGATCACGTGAGTCGGGGCGAGTTCGCGGATGGCTTCGAGCTTGACGGCTTTTGTGCCGCCGACTTTGGGAACCGCGCGGACGGCTTCGCGCGGGTGCACGCAAAACCCCGTGCGGCCGACGATGCGGTGGCCTAGGCCCAAGGCGAAGAGCAACTCGGTGATGCTCGGGACGAGCGAGACGATACGGGCGTTGCTATCGGCGCGAGGGTGGCGGGTGCCGGCGGCGTCAGTGGAAGGCATGGAAGATCGAGTCGTGTCGGGTGGCGGTGCGCGGAAATGCGCATCATATGGTGCGCCTAGCGCCTGTTGAACGAGTGGACGTCGACGTGCCGCTCTTGCGTCGCGCAAGCGTGCGCGTTGGGCAGCTTGAGTTAGGCGGCGAATGATGCGGAAGGCTCGACGCGCTAAAGCACTGCCCGCGGTTTGCGCGGCGCCTTCTCGAAAAGCTTGTCGTACAACCACCGCGGCAGGCAAGCGAGCAACGCTGCGACGACGCGCATGGGCCAAGGAAACACGGCGAATCTCACCTTGCGAGCGATCGCTCCGGCGGCTTTTTGCGCGAAGCGGTCGGCGTCCATCAGGAACGGCATCGGATAGGGGTTGTGCGCCGTCATCGGCGTGCGGATGTAGCCCGGCGCGATCGTCACGACGGCCACGCCGAACGGCCGCATCTCGACGCGTAAGGACTCGAGATACGCGAGCGCCGCCGCCTTGGACGCGCTGTAGGCTCCCGAGCCCGGCAGCCCGCGCACGCCGGCCACGCTCGCGATACCGACGAGCGTGCCGCGCCTTGCCTCGCTCATCGCCCGAGCGAACGGCTCGAACGTTGCGGCCATGCCGAAGTAGTTCACATCCATGACTTCGCGAAACGTGGCGAGATCGCCGTGCCCCGTTGCGACGCCTTTGCTGATGCCGGCATTCGCGATGACGATGTCGGGCAAACCATGCGCCTCGACGAATTGCGCGGCGGCGTTCGCAATGGCCGCATCGTCTCGGACGTCGGCCGGATAGACGGAAATCGACAGATGGGGAAAGCGCCGAGCGAACTCGGCCAGCGCATCGGCGCGGCGGGCGACAAGCCCGAGCGTCGCGCCTTGCCGCGCATATTCGGCGGCAAGGGCCATACCGATGCCGCTCGAGGCGCCGGTGATGAAAACCTTCAACGGTGGATTCATGCCGGCGCCAGCGCGTTACATCTTCTTCGCGCGGACTTGCGAAACGAGGTAGTCGAGGACTTGGATCGTGCCGGGCAGGCTATCGGTGGCAGCCGGGCCCGTTTCGTACTTGCCCTGAACGGCGAGCGTGGGCACACCGTCGATCTTGTAGTCCTGAATCATCTGCTTGTCGCGATTGATCGCGGTTTGCGTCGAAAACGAGTTGTAAGCGGCCAGGAACTTCTTCGGATCGACGCCCTTGGTGGCCAAGAACTTGGCCTGATCGTCCGGCGTCAGCAAGTAGTTCTTGTTGACGTGAATTTCGTTAAAGACCGTCGGCGTCAACTGCTGCTCGAGACCGAGCGCGTTAAGGGCGTGAAGGAGCCTCGAATGCGGAATGAAATCGTCGCGAAAGGCGACCGGCACGCGCTTGAAAACGACATCGGCCGGCAACGCCTTGATCCATTTTTCGAGGTAGGGGTCGAACTCGTTGCAGTGCGGGCAGCCGTACCACATGAATTCGATGACTTCGATCTTGCCGGCCGGTACGTCGACGCTCTGCGGCGCTTTCAGCACCGTGTAGTCCTTGCCGGCGACGGGTGCGGTGGGCGAAGCGTAGGCGGCGCCCGCGCCGACGACGGCCAGGCTCACGGAAAACAACAGCGTGCGGATGAGTTTTTTCATTTTTGCTCTACTAGGTGCTTGAACGTGGGACGTCAGTCCGGCGGCCGCGGCGGCTAACGTACGACACAGCGGTACGCCACAGCGGCTGCCGATTAAGACCGGCGTCGCCCGCGCAAGGTTCAGCGGCGGACGGCGCGGCGCCACCTATGCATCACTGCTTCGTGAAGCGAATCACGGCCGTGTCGATGCCGGCGTCGGACAGACGCTGGCGCGTGGCATTCATATCCTCGAACTTGGCGAAAGGCCCGATGCGCACGCGGAAGTACGTGACGCCGCCCGCGTCGCGCTGCGACACCTTCGATTCGAAGCCTTGAAAGGCGAGGCGGGCACGCTGCTGTTCGGCGTCGGCGGCCGTCTTATAAGCCCCCACTTGCAGGAAGTACCCCGTATTGGCGTCGCCGGGCGCTGGCGACGCGCCGTTGTTCGCATGCGCGGCGCCGCTGGCGCCGGCCGGCGGCACGTTCGCGGCCTGCGGCGCAGCCTTCTTCTGCTGCGCCCCCGCCTGTGCGTTCGTCTGGCCTTGCTGGGCCGGCGCGGTAGCGGAGGCCCCTGCCGCGCTCGACGCGCCCGTCGGCGGCACTTCGACGATCTGGGGCTCCTGCAACAAGCCAGGCGCTTGCTGGGGCTGTCCCGACGTCGATTGACCCGGTGCGGTGTTCGGCGGCGCGGGCGTTTGCTGCGCGGCCTGCGGCACGGGCTGTCCGGGCGTCTTGCCTTGCAGTGCGCGATTCGGATCGAATTGCTGCTCGACGGTGCCCGCTTCGGACCCGGCGCTGGGCGGCGCGACCTTCGCGACGAACGGCGTGGGCGCGCGCGTGATGTAAAGCGCGACGACGACGGCGATCGCAAGGCCGACGATCAAGCCCAGCACGATGCCGAGGAACGTGCTCCCCGATTGCTTTGACTGCTTCGGTGCGCTGCGTGGCGAAGTACGGCTCGGTTTTGCCATTATCTGAATCACCTGCAAAAGAAACTCGGGAGCGGTGTGCGCCGCGCGCAAGCCGCGCGACGGCGGCATCGATTATAGCGACGGCGCGTGGCGCGGCACGGCAAACGCGAATTGCGTTACATCTTGGCGGGCGAGGAAACGCCGATCATCGCGAGGCCGTTGGCCAGCACTTGCCGCGTGGCCGCCAACAGCGCGATGCGTGCATCGCGTTCGGCCTGTACGTCGACGAGCACGCGCTCGGCATTGTAGAACGAGTGAAATTCGCTCGCGAGTTCGCGTAGGTAGAACGCGATCGCGTGCGGCGCGAGTTCGGAGGCCGCGTGCGTCAGCATGTCGGGGTACTCCGCCAGCTTGTGCATGAGCGCCATGGCCCGCGCGCTCGTGAGCACCGAGACGTCGATGCGCGGCAGCGCCGCTTCGTCGCCGCCGTAGCGCGATTTCCACTCGACGAGGATCGAGCAGATCCGCGCATGCGCGTATTGCACGTAATACACAGGGTTCTCGTCGTTCTGCTTGAGCGCGAGATCGACGTCGAACACGAACTCGGTATCGGCCTTGCGCGAAATGAGGAAGAAGCGCACGGCGTCGCGGCCACGCTGAATCGTCGCCTCGTCCAGCAGATCCGGTGCCGCTTCTTGCCCCGGCGCCGCGCCGCCCGACCATTCGATCAAGTCGCGCACGGTGACGTAGCTGCCCGCGCGCTTGGAAATCTTCACTTCCTGGCCGTCGCGCATGACGGTGACCATCTTGTGCAGGATGTAGTCGGGATAGCCCTTGGGGATACCGACGCCGAGGGCCTGCAGCCCCGCGCGCACGCGCGCGATCGTGCCGTGGTGGTCCGAACCCTGCACGTTGATGACCTTCGTGAAGCCGCGTTCCCATTTGGCGATGTGGTAGGCGACGTCGGGCACGAAGTAGGTGTACGTGCCGTCGGACTTGCGCATCACGCGGTCCTTGTCGTCGCCGTAGTCCGTCGTGCGCAGCCACAGCGCGCCTTCTTGCTCGAACGTCTTGCCCGCGGCGATCAGGGCGTCGACGGTCTTTTCCACGCGGCCTTCCTTGTAGAGCGACGATTCGAGGTAGTACTGGTCGAACTTCACGCCGAACGCCTGCAGATCCATATCCTGCTCGTGGCGCAGGTACGCGACGGCGAACTTGCGGATCGCGTCGAGGTCGTCGAGGTCGCCCTTGCCCTTGACCGGCTCGCCGTCTTTCGCGGCGACCGTTTCGCCGTTCATGTAGTCGCGGGCGATGTCGCCGATGTACTCGCCGTTGTAGGCGGCCTCGGGCCAGGCCGCGTCGCCGGGCTTCAAGCCCTTCGCGCGCGCTTGCGTCGAGAATGCAAGGTTGTGAATCTGCACGCCGGCGTCGTTGTAGTAGAACTCGCGGTGAACCGCGTAGCCTTGGCTTGCGAGCACGTTCGAGAGGGCGTCGCCGAGCGCCGCCTGACGGCCATGGCCGAGGTGCAGCGGCCCCGTGGGATTGGCGGAGACAAACTCGACGAGCACGTGCTTGCCGCAAGCGTGGGTCGAGCGCCCGAACGCGGCGCCCTCGGCCATCACGGCGCCGATCACGGCTTGCTTCGCCTTGGACGTGAGGCGCAAGTTGATGAAGCCTGGGCCGGCGATCTCGGCCGCGTCGATCAAGTCCTTTGCACCCGGCTGGGCGAGCAGCGCACCGACGATGCGCTGGGCGAGTTCGCGCGGGTTCTTCTGCAGCGGCTTGGCCAACTGCATGGCCACGTTGCAGGCGACGTCGCCGTGCGCGGCCGCTTTCGGGCGTTCGAGCGCGATGGCGGGCATCAAGGCGGCATCGCCGTTCGATTCGGTGATCGCTTGCTTGACGCCGGCGGCGAGCAAGGCTTCGAGACTGTGTTTGTGTACTGGCAGCATGCTGTTTCGATGAATTCCGCGGTGGCGGTCCGCCGGGCGGACGCGAAGGGTTGGCGCATGGCGGGCCGGCGGCGCCCGCCGTCATGGCGGGCACGGGATGCGAAGGCGCGCGTTTGGGTCTAGGCGGATTTTACCAGGTGCTAATATGTCTTCATGACGCGCCGAGCATCGTCCGATCGGCCCGCGCGCTATAGCGCAGGTCGGCCGCGCACGGCAAGCGATGCGGCGTCGTCAGGCTTGACGTCATCAGAACAAAGGAAATGGACCCATCATGTTGATTACATTCAAGTGTCGTGCGGCGCCGGACGTTGTGATGCTGGAGAATCTGGCCCAGTATCTCGTCGGTATCGTCGGTAAGCAACTGGGCGCGCGCGGCGTGATCAGCCACGACGAACTGCCCACGGCTATTTCGAAACTCGAGGCGGCCATCGTGACCGACAAGCGGGAGATCGCCGAGCACGAAGGGCATTTCCACGAGGGCGAGGACGGTCACGAGCACCACGAACTGCCGATTGGCTTGGCCCAGCGTGCGTTTCCGTTCCTCGACATGCTGCGCGCTGCGCAGCGCGAGGACGCCGACGTCCTGTGGGGCATTTGAGATTTGAGTCACGCCTGAGTCGGGGTTTTGTAAGGGGCGGGCCTGCAAGCAGGGCCGGTGCTACGCTCGCCGCAATGGTCGGATGAACGAAAAAGCCCGGATCGCGCCTGTTGGCGTGATCCGGGCTTTTTCGTTCGGTGCGGGACTTGCCCGCATCATCGTCAGAGCAGCGGGGCCAGGGCGCGCTCGGCGTCGGTTATCGCGAGCGCGTTGCGGCGCGCGAAATCCTCGACTTGATCCCGATCGATCTTCCCGACCGAGAAGTAGCGGCTGTCGGGATGCGCGATGTAGAAGCCCGAGACACTCGCGGCGGGCAGCATCGCCAGCGATTCGGTCACCGTCATGCCGATCTCGTCGGCCTTCAGCGCGGCGAACAAGTCGCGTTTGACGAGGTGATCGGGGCACGCCGGATAACCCGGCGCCGGGCGAATGCCGACGTATTGCTCGGCGATCATGGCTTCGTTGTCGAGCGTCTCGCTTGGCGCGTAGCCCCAGAACTCTCGCCGCGCGCGCGCGTGCATCGCTTCGGCGAAGGCTTCGGCCAGGCGATCCGCCAGCGCCTTGAACATGATGGCGCTGTAGTCGTCGAGATCGGCGAGGAACTGCTTTTCCTTGGTCTCGACGCCCAGGCCGGCCGTGACGGCGAACATCCCGATGTAGTCGGCCACGCCCGAATCCTTCGGCGCGATGAAATCGGCCAGCGAGCGGTTCGGCCGCATGACGCCGTCCACGACGGGGCGCACGCTTTGCTGGCGCAGGTTGTGCCAGGTCAACGCCACCTTCGTGCGCGACTCGTCGGTGTAGATCTCGATGTCGTCGTCGCCCACCGTATTCGCGGGCAGCAGCGCGATAACGCCGCTGGCCGTGAGCCAGCGGCCTTGAATCAGTCGTGCGAGCATCGACTTGGCGTCGGAGAACACGCGTCGCGCCGATTCGCCGACGATCTCGTCATTGAGAATGGCCGGATAGGGGCCCGCGAGATCCCATGTCTGGAAGAACGGGCCCCAGTCGATGTACCGCGCAAGCTCGTTCAGATCGTAGTTCTTGAACACGCGGCGCCCGATGAACGCGGGCTTGACCGGCTTGTACGCTGCCCAGTCGACCTGCGCCTTGTTCGCGCGCGCCTGCGCGAGCGTCACCATCGGCTGCGCCTTCTTATTGGCGTGCTGTTGCCGCACGCGCTCGTATTCGGCTTTCAGGTCTTCGAGATACTTCGCGGCGCCTTCGTCGGAAAGCAGATTCGACGCGACGGACACCGAGCGCGACGCATCGGGCACGTAGACGACGGGGCCTTCGTAATGCGGCGCGATCTTGACGGCGGTATGCACGCGCGAGGTCGTCGCGCCGCCGATCAAGAGGGGGATCTTCTTCTCGCGGAAGTAATCGTCGCGCTGCATTTCCGAGGCGACGTACGCCATTTCTTCGAGGCTCGGCGTAATGAGCCCCGACAGGCCGACGATATCCGCGCCTTCGGTCTTCGCCTTGGCGAGGATCTCGTTGCACGGCACCATCACGCCCATGTTGACCACTTCGAAGTTGTTGCACTGGAGCACGACCGACACGATGTTCTTGCCGATGTCGTGCACGTCGCCCTTTACCGTGGCGATGACGATTTTGCCCTTGGCGCGCACGTCGCCGCCCGCTTCGGCAAGCCGTTTCTTCTCTTCCTCGATGAACGGGATCAAATGCGCGACGGCTTGCTTCATCACGCGCGCCGATTTCACCACCTGCGGCAGGAACATCTTGCCCTGGCCGAACAAGTCGCCGACGACGTTCATACCGTCCATCAGCGGCCCTTCGATCACGTTGATCGGCCGCCCGCCCGCGGCGGCGATCTTCTGCCGCGCTTCTTCCGTATCTTCGACGATGAAATTCGTGATGCCGAGCACGAGCGCATGAGCGAGCCGAGCCTCGACGCTCTGGTTGCGCCATTCGAGGTTCTCTTCCTTCTTCGCCCCACCCTTCTTGAACTTGTCGGCGATTTCGAGCAATCGGTCCGTCCCGTCGGGGCGGCGGTTCAGAATGACGTCTTCCACGCGCTCGCGCAGCTCGGGGTCGAGATCGGCGTAGACGCCGAGCTGCCCCGCGTTGACGATGCCCATGTCCATCCCGGCTTGAATCGCGTGATAGAGAAACACCGTGTGAATCGCTTCGCGCACCGGGTCGTTGCCGCGGAACGAGAACGACACGTTCGACACGCCGCCGCTCACCTTCGCATAGGGCAGGTTGCGCTTGATCCAGCCCGTGGCCTCGATGAAATCGACCGCGTAATTGTTGTGTTCCTCGATGCCCGTCGCCACCGCGAAGATGTTCGGATCGAAGATGATGTCCTCGGGCGGGAAGCCTACTTCGTCGACGAGAAAGCGATACGAGCGCTGGCAAATTTGCGTCTTGCGCTCGAACGTGTCGGCTTGGCCGGTTTCGTCGAACGCCATGACGACGGCAGCCGCGCCGTAGCGCCGAATGAGCCGGGCGTGATGGCGGAACGCTTCTTCGCCTTCCTTCAGCGAGATCGAATTGACGATGGCCTTGCCTTGGACGCACTTGAGGCCGGCCTCGATCACCTCCCACTTCGACGAGTCGATCATGATCGGCACGCGGGCGATGTCGGGCTCGGAGGCGATGAGATTCAGAAAGCGCACCATGGCCGCTTTCGAATCGAGCATCGCCTCGTCCATGTTGATGTCGATGACCTGCGCGCCGTTTTCGACTTGCTGGCGCGCGACGGCGAGCGCTTCGTCGAACTGGCCGTTCAGAATCATGCGCGCGAAGGCCTTGGACCCCGTGACGTTCGTGCGTTCGCCGACGTTGATGAAGAGCGCGCCGGAGGCGACGTTAAACGGCTCTAGGCCGGCAAGGCGCATCATGTGTTCGGTCATGGTTGTCGTCGATGTAAAGCAGTAAGGCGCGAAGCGAAAAGACGGACGCAGCGGCGGCTCAAGCGGCGTCGCGGTAGTTGGCCCAAGCGCGCGGCTTCACGCTGGCGAGCGCCTGTGCGATGGCCGCGATGTGCTCCGGCGTGGTGCCGCAGCAGCCGCCGGCGACATTGACGAGGCCCGCTTGCGCGAACTCCCTCAACTGCCGCGACGTGTCCTCCGGCGTTTCGTCGAAGCCCGTGTCGCTCATCGGGTTGGGCAGGCCGGCATTCGGGTAGCACGACACGTAGGTGTCGCACAGTTTGGCGAGCTCGGCGATATACGGGCGCATCAACGCGGCGCCGAGTGCGCAGTTCAGCCCGAACGTCAGCGGTCTGGCGTGACGCAGCGAATTCCAGAATGCTTCCACCGTCTGCCCGGACAAGATGCGGCCCGAGGCGTCCGTCACGGTGCCCGAGATCATGATGGGCAGCACTTCGCCCGTGTTCTCGAACAATTCGTCGAGCGCGAACAGGGCGGCTTTTGCGTTCAGCGTGTCGAAAATGGTCTCGACGAGGAAGAGATCCGCGCCGCCGTCGAGCAACGCTTGCGCCTGTTCGTAATACGCGGCGCGCAACTCGTCGAACGTGACGTTGCGCGCGGCCGGGTCGTTGACGTCGGGCGAGATGCTCGCTGTTTTCGGCGTCGGCCCGATGGCGCCCGCGACGAAGCGCGGTTTATCGGGCGTCGAGTACTGGTCGCAGGCCGCGCGCGCAAGTTTGGCCGATTCCAGGTTCATCTCGCGCGCGAGCGATTCCATCCCGTAGTCCGCTTGGGCAACAGTGGTGGCGCCGAACGTGTTCGTCTCGATGATGTCGGCGCCGGCGGCCAGGTACTGCTCGTGGATCTCGCGGATGATTTGCGGCTGCGTGAGCGAGAGCAACTCGTTGTTGCCCTTCACGTCCCGTGCGAAGTCCTTGAAGCGTTCGCCGCGATAGCGCGCTTCATCGAGCTTGTAGCGCTGAATCATCGTACCCATCGCGCCGTCCAGAATGAGGATGCGCGACGCGAGCAGCGCAGGGAGTTGGGCGCCTCGGGTGTAGTGCGTGCTTGACGCGGGCGATCCGGCGGGAGCGGCGGACGAATTCATGGCGTGCGTGCGCGGTGCGTGAGGGGGAAAACCGTCATTGTAGCGGCTGCCGGCCCGCCCCGCCGGGCGGCCCCGCGACGCCCGGCGCGCAAAAAGAAAACCCCGTCCGGCGCACCGGGCGGGGTTCGATCCGCGAGGCCTTGCCGCTTTGGGCGTCAGGCCGCGTTTGAGAGTGTCGTCTAAAACTTCAGTGGAGGACGACGGGCTGCGTCATCAGGCTGTCGAATTGCCCGAGGAACTCGTCGACTTCGTCGAGTGTTGGCTCTTCCTCGATGAGCTTGCGTACATGTTCGCGAAACTGTGCCGCCATTGCGCCGTCGATGAAGATCTCACGCTGCGTGTTCTTGTCTACGATTTCGTAGCCACCTGCGTTCATCGCCAGGTGGTCCGCTTGCGGCGCGAACTCGACGACACAATAGTTGGGGCTGTTGTAGATCATTTGCATGGCGACACTCCTTATTCCGATTGGCTCCTGGCCGTTTTCCGCCCAGTACGTGGAGCGTGTTGCATGGAATTTCAAGGGGTGGGTCTTAAACGACGCTTAAAACGGGTTGGAACATTGCAACTAAATGCATCTTCGACGTCATGCTTGCTGCTTTGCGACCTAACCAACCCGTTAGACCCCGTCCATCCAAAACGTTCGAGCGGCGAGGGAAAACATCGAGGATCGTCCACGTGCCTCGATAACCTTGATAACGGCACGTGCGAGCCGCTGGTTTAGGGCTGCTCGCGCACCTGGGCCGGCGCTCGCTCGGTCGGCTCGGCGTCGGACGAACCCTCTTGTGTCCTTGTCTTCGCTGTCGCATTTTCCGCGCCCGGCGGCGCGAGCCGCCCGCGCCACAACAGTTCGATCTGTGTGCCGTTCGGCTCCGTTTGCACGATGCGGGCCGGCAGCCAGCCCAGCGAGGGCGCGAGCCACACATCGATGCGTCGCCGGTCGCCGTCACGGCGCGGCAGTCTCATAAAGTGACGCGCCGCCAGAAAACCTTCGGCAGTGCGAATCGATTCGTCGCCGATCGTCTCGATCGGCCAAAGTTCTCCGCTGTCGTCGTCCGCCACGTAAAACGCCCGTGTGACGCCGGCCTTGTACGTTTCGGGATCCCCGCGCACGAGGCTTGCCAACTGCATCACCATGCTGAAGCGGTCTTGCGCACCCTCGGGCAGTGCAAGCGTCGTGCTCGTGCGCGAAAAGCCGATTCGTTTGGCGGCGCGGTCGAACGTCGTCACCTCCGCGGGGCGGCGACCGCGCTTCTCGACGTAGCGCTCGGGAGCCAATCCGAACGCGTCGATGCGTCCGCTGCTTTCGTACGAGAACGTGCCGAGGAACGGCAACGGCACGGAAACGACCATTTCGTAGCGGCCGCCATCGCTTGTCCATCGGATCGTGCCGGGCGCGTTTTCCACCCCGTTGTAAAACGTGTTGTAGTGCAAATTGCCCGAGGGTGGCACCGAGAAGCGTACGCCCGCGCTCGCTGCGCTGGCTTGGACAGGGGGCGAGGCGGTCGATGCGCCCCCCGGACTCGAAGCGCCAGGGATCGAGGGCGTCGCGTCGCCCTGGGTTGCACTGGCCGCCTGCGCGGCGGCCGGCGGCGTGTCGCCGGGGGTGACAGCGTGCAGCACGGCTGTTCGGCTGCCGGTCGAACGCTGGGCGGCAGCATGCGCGCGGGGCGGCGCCGTGCGGTGCGACCCTCGTCGCGGCTCGGTGCGTTCGATGGGCTGCGGAGTTAGTAGCGCGACTTGAATCGGCGCCTTGACCGCTTCCACCTCGAAAGCCCCGTGGTCGCGCTCGAACCACAAGAGCGCGGCGCCGTGAACCGCGAGCACGGCCGCGAATGCGGCGCCCCATCGCCAGGCGAGCCGCCGCGCCCGGCTAGGGGCGCAGGCGGCACGGCGGGCGTTGGGTGCGAACACGTACGACATGTCGGTGGGCCTCGATCGTCCTCGCCGCTTCAGCGCGGCGCGCTGCTGTGGCCGAGTTCGTAGGACAACTTGTCCGCGCAAGCTTTCAGCGCCAGGGCAATCTCCCCGTCCCAAGACAGATCGAACGCGCCTTCATGCCCGAGCGCGATCAGGCCCAGCGCGAGTTCGCCCGAGGCGTCGAAAACGGGCATGCAGAAGGCGTGGATCGTCGGCAGCAGCATCCCGGCCACGCGCGCGGCGCCATGCTCGCGGACGTCCGCGAGCGCACGTTCGAGTTCGCTTTCGCTGCGCGGCCCGCTCGCGTGCGTCGAATGGCGCGAGTCGGCGAGCTCGCGCTCGATCATCGCCTGGGTCTTGCCTCGCGGCAGATACGCCGCAAAGAGTAGGCCCGTGGCGGAGCCGAGCAGCGGCATGACATCGCCGAGCTTGAGCGACGCCTTCGCCGGATGGCTCGATTCGCTCCAGTGGACGACCGTCGGCCCTTGATTGCCCCAGACGGCGATGCCGACCGTGACGTCGAGCCGATCGCGCAGCTCGCCGAGCGCCAGCCGGGCGAGTTTCACGCCGTCGACGCGCGCGAGGCGGGCCAGCCCCATCTGCAGCGCGAAGCCGCCGAGTTCGTAGCGGCCCGAAACGGGGTCTTGCGCCACGACGCCTAGGCGCTGAAAGCTCACGAGGTAGCGATGCGCCTTTGCCGGGCTCATCTGCGCCAGCTTGGCGAGATCGCGCAGCATCATCGCGCGCGGCTCGTTGGTCAGCACTTCCAGCAGGCGAAACCCCACTTCGATCGACTGAATGCCCGAGCGCACCTTTTCTTCGCCCTCGCCCTCGGCGCCATCGTCGAGCGGATCGAGCGGATCGCCGAGCGAGGGATCGAGCGTATCGGGCGTGGGGGAAGGCGGAGCGGACATGGGCAGGCGATACCGACGAAAAGCCGAAAACGGCGAAAGCAGGGCGGAAAACGGACGCAAAACGGACGCCGATGCATCATCCAAACGAAGTCGAGCGGCGTGGCGCATTCACCATCGTAAAATAGATTCCCTCTATCGTCACCATACGGCTTCGATCCCTCCCACATGAAACTTGCCACGCTCAAAGACGGGTCGCGCGACGGCCAACTGATCGTCGTTTCGCGCGATTTGCGCACGGCCGCGATTGCCGACGCCATCGCGCCGACGCTGCAGCGCGCGCTCGACGACTGGCCGTTCTATGCGCCGCAGCTCGCCGAGCTCTACGACGCGCTCAATCAGGGCCGTGCCCGCGGGGCCTTCGCGTTCGAACCGAAGGACTGCATGGCCCCGCTGCCGCGAGCGTTCCAGTGGGCCGACGGTTCGGCCTACGTGAACCATGTCGAACTCGTGCGCCGGGCGCGCGGCGCCGACATGCCGCCCGAGTTTTGGACCGATCCGCTGATGTACCAGGGCGGCAGCGACGATTTTCTCGGCCCGCGCGAGGACATCGTCTGCGCATCCGAGGCGTTCGGCATCGACTTCGAGGCCGAAGTGGCCGTCGTCACGACCGACGTGCCGATGGGCGCGACGCCCGACGCCGCGCTCAAGGCCGTGCGTCTCCTGATGCTCGTCAACGACGTCTCGCTGCGCAATTTGATTCCGGCGGAACTCGCAAAGGGCTTCGGCTTCTTCCAAAGCAAGCCGGCCACGGCCTTTTCGCCCGTGGCCGTGACGCCGGACGAGCTAGGCGAACACTGGCGCGGGGGGCGCGTGGAGCGGCCCATGATCGTGCATTGGAACGGCAAGAAAGTGGGGCAGCCGGACGCCGGTGCCGACATGGTGTTCCACTTTGGCCAGCTCATTGCGCACGCCGCGAAAACGCGCAATTTGCGCGCGGGCTCGATCGTGGGTTCGGGCACCGTCTCGAACAAGGACGAGAAGCGCGGCTACTGCTGCATCGCCGAGAAGCGCTGCCTCGAAACCATTGCCGACGGCGCGCCTCGTACAGAGTTCATGAAGTACGGCGACACGGTCAAGATCGAGATGCTCGACGAGGCCGGCAAGTCGATCTTCGGCGCCATCGAGCAATCGGTCGCGCCGCTCGAGCAGGCGTAGCGCTTGAAGGCTCGATGGGCCCGGGGGCGCGCGCCGGGTTTGGCCCGATGCGGGGCCGCACGCGCGCGCCTACACTGACGAGCGAGCGGCGTCGCGGCTCATGCGAGCGTTCGGGGTTTCTTCACCTCAACACGAGTCCATACCGATGACCGATACGACAACTTCCGACGATCTCGCGCTCTTCGCGCACTACCGCTCGCTGCGCTTGCAGCGTCATCCGCACGGCGTGCTCGAAGTCGTCATGAGCGGCGCGGGGATGAACAAGAGCGGCCTTGCCGCGGCCGACGAGCATATGCATCGCGAGTTGGCCGAAATTTGGCGCGACATCGACCGCGATCCGAACACGCGCGTGGCGGTGATCCGGGGCGAAGGCAAGGGTTTTTCGGCGGGCGGCGATCTCACGCTCGTCGAGCAGATGGCGGATCGTTTCGACGTGCGCTCGCGCGTCTGGCGCGAGGCGCGCGATCTCGTCTACAACGTCATCAACTGCAGCAAGCCGATCGTTTCGGCGATGCACGGGCCGGCCGTGGGCGCGGGCCTCGTCGCCGGGCTCTTGGCCGACGTGTCGATCGCGGCCAACGATGCGCGCATCATCGACGGGCACACGCGCCTTGGCGTCGCGGCCGGCGATCATGCGGCCATCGTCTGGCCGCTGCTGTGCGGCATGGCGAAGGCGAAGTATTACCTGCTGCTGTGCGAGGCCGTGAGCGGGGCGGAGGCCGAGCGGATCGGGCTCGTGTCGCTGGCCGTCGACGAGGCCGAACTGCTGCCGAAAGCGTTCGAAGTGGCGACGCGGCTCGCCCAAGGTTCGCAAAGCGCGATACGCTGGACGAAGTACGCGCTCAACAACTGGCTGCGTATGGCGGGGCCGACGTTCGATGCGTCGCTCGCGCTCGAATTCATGGGCTTCTCGGGCCCCGACGTGCGCGAAGGCATCAGCTCGCTGCGCGAGCGGCGCGCCCCCGATTTTCCGGGCGGCGATTTTTCCTGAAGCCGATTCAGATTCACACGCACGTCTTCACGCATTCTCATCGTATCGGAGAGCACTCGATGACCGACACCGCCGGCGACAAGTCGCCTTTTCCAGGCTTTCCGGGTTTTCCGCCCGCTGAAATGCTCGACAACATGTGGGACATGATGCGCCTGACGCCGTTCGGCGCGGCGTTTCCGGGGATGCAGCCGGGTACCGCGCAAGGCTTCGGCTCGCCGCTGACCGCGATGTCGGACATGATGTCGCCGCTCATGAGCGTGGAGGAACTCGATAAGCGCATCACCGACATGCGCGCTGTCGAGCAGTGGCTCAAGCTGAACCTGAACATGCTGCAATCGGCCATTCAGGCGCTGGAAGTGCAGCGCGCGACGCTCTCGACGCTGCGTGCGTTCGGCGCCTTCGCGCAGGCTTCGATGACGCAGCCGAGCGGTACGTCGGGGCCCGCGAGCGCGAAAGCCGCTTCGTCGTCGCCTTGGGGCGCTCAAGAAAGCCGCTCGAGCGAGGCAAGCGCAGCGGGTGCGAGCGCCGGCGGCGGCAGTCGCCCCGAGAGCGGCGCCGACGCTTCGCCGGCTGGCTCCGCGGAGGGCGGCGATGCAAGCGCCGCGTTCGATCCGGCCGGATGGTGGAACCTGCTGCAGTCGCAGTTCAATCAGCTCGCGGCATTCGCGATGACGCAACCGGGCGCCGCGACGGACAGCGAGGCCGATTCGAAGTCGAAGGCGCGCGGCGGCGCGGCGGCGCGCGGCGCCAAGGGCGCGGGTGCATCCCGAGGCTCGGCGGCGTCCAGCGCTTCGAGCGCATCAAGCGCCAAGCCGGCGGCCAAGCGCGCGCCAGCCCGTAAGGGCGGTACGAAGCCGCCCGGCGGCTCGGGCGGCGGCGCACGCGACGAGAAGTGAACGCCGACCGTTCATCGTGAGGCTCGCTCTGGTCCTGATGGGCGGCGGCGCGCGCGCCGCCTACCAAGTCGGCGCGCTCAAGGCGCTTGCCCAGATCGCGCGCGAGATCGAACCGCGGCGGCGGTCGTCGCCGTTTACGATCATTTGCGGGACGTCCGCGGGCGCGATCAACGCGGCATCGATCGCCAGCCACGCCGACGACTTCGCGCTCGGTGTGGAGCGGTTGATCGATTTCTGGTCGAACATCCGCGCGCGCCAGGTCTACCGCACCGATTGGCGCGGCGTGGCGGCGGCGGGCGCGCGCTGGCTCGCGGCGATGAGTTTCGGCTGGGCAGTACGGCGCAGCCCGCGCGCGCTGTTCGATAACAGTCCGTTAGCCGAGCTGCTGCACGGCGCGCTCGATTTCGCGCGCATCGGCGAAATGCTCGACGCGCATGCTTTGCACGCGCTCTCCATCACGGCGCTCAGCTATTCGAGCGGCCGGCATTTGACCTTCTACCAAGCCGAGGAGCCCATCCAGTCTTGGCGGCGCGCTCAGCGCGGCGCGCGCATGGTGGCGCTTGCCCCTGCGCATCTGCTGGCCTCGGCGGCGATTCCGTTCTTGTTTCCGGCTGTGCCGCTGGAACTGGACGGCTGCGTGGAATACTTCGGCGACGGCTCCATCCGGCAAATCGCGCCGCTCAGCCCCGCGATACACTTCGGCGCGCAGCGCATCGTGGTGCTCGGCGCCGCGACGCCGCGTCCCGAGGTGCCGGCGGCATCCGGCATCGAAAGCGGCTACCCGTCGCTCGCTCAGATCGGCCAGCAAGTGCTGGCGAGCGTGTTCCTCGATTCGATCGGCGCCGATATCGAGCGGATCGAGCACATCAACAACATGATTTCGCATCTGCCGCAGCACGTGGAGCCGGAAAGCGGGTGGCGGCACGTCGACGTGCTGCCGATCGCCCCCAGCGAGCGCATCGAAATTCTCGCGGCGCGGCATCTCAAACGCTTGCCGCTGACGGTGCGCAGCCTGCTGGGCGCGGTCGGCGGCAATCGTGCGGCCGGCGCGTCGTTCGCAAGCTACTTGTTGTTCGAGGCGGAATTCGCGAGCGAACTGATCGACCTCGGTTTTCGCGACACGCTTGCGCAGCGCGAGCGGCTGACCGGCTGGATGGGAGAGATGCTTAGCCAAACCCCGCAATCCGCGTAAACCAGTCGTAAGAGAGGCAGGTGCCGCAGGCTGCGCATGCTATCATTCCAAAGATTTCGCTTCGTGGGCGAACACCGAAAAAACCACGATCGCGGCAGGTCGTTGCGCCGCCCGTCCAACGGAAGCGAAGAGGGGCTCGGCGCGAAGCGCGGCGCCGTGTTCGATCATCGCCTAGGCGCGTTGCGCCGGCCGATGTCTTCACGCGCGAAGCATCGTCGCACGGGCGACCTTGAGTTCGATCAAGAAAATGAGCGCGATCACTGCGTAAGATTGTGGTTTTTTTGCCGCACCGGCGCGGTGGTTTCGCGTGCATGCGGCAATCGTCATACGAGTTGCAATGGGCAGACCAGGGGTGGGACCTATGAACACCATGCTTTATCCGGAACTTTATAAATCGCTCGAGTCAGTCCGCTGGGACATGGAGAAGGACATTCCCTGGGACAAGTTCGACGCGTCGCTGCTCACCGACGAGCAGGCGACCACGATCAAGATGAACGCCATTACCGAGTGGTCGGCGTTGCCCGCGACGGAAATGTTCCTGCGCGACAACCACCACGACAGCGACTTTTCCGCGTTCATGAGCGTTTGGTTCTTCGAGGAGCAAAAGCATTCGCTGGTCTTGATGGAATACCTGCGTCGCTTCAAGCCCGAAATGGTGCCGACGGAAGCCGAACTGCACGCCGTGCGCTTCGAATTCGATCCCGCGCCGCCGCTCGAAACGCTGATGCTTCATTTCTGCGGCGAAATCCGCTTGAACCATTGGTATCGCCGCGCCGCCGAATGGCACACGGAGCCCGTGATCAAGCACATCTACGAAACGATTTCCCGTGATGAAGCGCGCCACGGCGGCGCTTACCTGCGCTACATGAAGAAGGCCATGACGAACTGCGGCGACGTCGCGCGCGCGGCATTCGCCAAGATCGGCGTGCTGATGGCTTCGGCGCGCCGCACCGAAAAACCGTTGCACCCGACGAACCTGCACGTGAATCGCGATCTCTTCCCGCGCGACACGATCCAGTCGCGGTTGCCCGATCCGGAATGGCTCGAACGCTGGCTCGACGAGCAGATCCGCTTCGACGACGGCTGGGAGAAGAAGGTCGTCGAGCGCATCCTGCACAATCTGTCGATTCTGTTCGAACGCACGTTCGCGACGGCGCAAGAGCTGAACCGCTACCGCAAGGAAGTCACGGCGCGCCTGCAAACGCCAGGCTCGGCCGAACACCAGGCCGCTTAAGGCCCGGCATCGAATCGCCGAGCCCGCCGGCGCGAGAGGTTTCATGCCTCGCGCCGGCGGGCTTTTTGATTTTTCGACATCTTGATCGGGCGCTTGCCGCTCGGCATCGATCGGACCTCTACCGCCCATGTCTGCCGTTTCGTTCGAAGACAAGATCATCACCCGTGAAGCGCTGGCGGAGCGGCGCGCCACGCTCGCCGGCCCGGTCGTGTTCACGAACGGCGTGTTCGACATCCTGCATCGGGGCCATGTGACCTACCTCGCGCGCGCGAAGGCGCTGGGCGCGTGCCTCGTGGTCGGCGTGAACAGCGACGCGTCGGTGCGCATGCTCGGCAAGGGCGACGATCGGCCGATCAATCGCGAGGAAGATCGGATGGCGTTATTGGCCGCTCTGGAAAGCGTCGACTGGGTGGTGCGGTTCGAGGAGCGCACGCCGGTCGAACTGATCGAAGCCGTGCACCCGGACATTCTCGTCAAGGGCGGCGATTACGACATGGACGCGCTGCCGGAATCGGCGCTCGTACGCGGATGGGGCGGGCGGGCGCTGGCGATCGCATTCGAGCATCAGCGCTCGACCACCGCTTTGCTCGACAAGGTACGCGCGCACGCAGGGCGGTCGTAGCGCGACGAACCGGCAATCCGCCGGATAGCCCGTCGCGGCTCGGCGAACGTTGCCGCGCCGCGGGCCCGCCGATGGGCGGGCAATGGCGGGCGATGGCGTCTCCCGGCCTTAGCCGCCGAGCGGCGCCGCAGCGATGGCCGGGGTAGGGTCGGGCCGCCCGACGATGGCTTGTTCGGCCGCGTCGGCTTCGGAAATCGGCCGCGTTTTGAGCCAATCGGGGTGGACCTGGCGTTCCAAATGATGGGGCTCCCGGGGGCCCGACGCCGGCAACGGCCCCAGCATGCCGCTCGCCAAGGCGAACGCAATCAAATTGGCGAGAAACAAAATAGCGATCAGCCAACGCAGCATCGTCTCGTCTCCAGTCGTTCAGGGCGCCCGAGCGCCGTCTTCGGCGGCGATCCTCGCCAGCCCGGACAGCACGAGCGTATCGTGACGCGTGTACGGCACGCCAAGCGCGGCGGCCACGTCGTCCGCCGCGCCGCCGCTTACGACAAGCCTCACCTGCGCGTCCCACGCGCGGCACAATTCACGCCACGCGCGCTCGATGAGGCCCGCTTGGGCCAGCAAGGCCCCGGCGGTGATCGCATGGGGCGTATCGGTGGCGAACCAGTGTTTTGCCAAGGCGTCGCCGGCAAGGCTGCGCACGGAATCGGCGCTCAACGTCGGCAACTGCGCCGTATGCTCGCCTAGCGAACGCATCATGAGCGACCACCCCGGTGCGATCATCCCGCCGACGAACCGTCCCTGCGCCGTCAGCGCTTCGAGCGTCGTGGCGGTGCCGAGCGTGGCGATCAAGAGCGGCTCGCCCGGGAACGCCGCATGGGCGCCGATGAGGCCGGCCCACCGATCGCTGCCCAGCCGCTCCGGCGCGCCATAGCCATTGACGACACCGCACTGGCGCTCGCGAGCGCGCACGAACGTGCGCGGTAAGCCGGGCCAGCGCGCGTCGAGCAGCGCGGCGATCCTTTCGGCCGCATCGCGTCCCGCCACGTTCGAGATCCACGCGCCGCTCGGCGCCCCAAGCGCGGCCCATTGCAAATCTGGATCCTCGTGCTCATCCGCCGCGCCGGGCTCGCTCGTCCGTGCGCGGGCGTTGTCGACCTGCGCATCGGCGCCCGCATCCGCCGAAGCGCGCGCGGCGTGCGCGAACACGCCGCTGTGAAGCCACGTGCCGTCGACACCGGCCAACGCCCATTTCACGCGGCTATTGCCCGCGTCGATCAGCAGAAACGGCGCGCCTCCCCTCATGGCGCCCCGTCGGCGAGCCGCAGCGAGACGTCGCCCGTTGCGATCGCCTGCATGCCCGCATCGGTCGAGAGCAGCAGTTGTCCCGAGCTGTCGACGCCCGTCGCGATACCGCGAGCGAATTCGACGCCTTTGTCGATGAGCACCACTTCTTGATTCGCATAGGCGTGGCAGGCGTTCCAACGGCCGACGAACGGCGCGAAACCCTGCGCGCCGAAGCGCTCGGTCATCTCGGTGAGCGCCTTGACGACGACTGCCAGCGTGTCGGTCAGGTTCGCCTCGGGCACGGCTTGCGACAGCGCGGCCGGCGGCGTTGCGCGGGCCTGAGCCGGTACGCCCGCGGCCGCCGCTTCGAGTTGCGCCTCGAGCGCTTCGTCTCGGCGCACGTTGATGCCCACGCCGATAACGGCGGCGCTAGCGTTCGCGGTGCTCCAGGCCGTTTCGATCAGAATGCCGGCGAGCTTGCGGCCGTCGAGCAGCACATCGTTCGGCCATTTGAGCGCGAGCCGCCCCGCCTCGCTCGGAGCCAAGCGCGCCAAGGCGTCGATGACCGCTACGCCCGTCGCCAGGCTGAGCCCGGCCAGCCCCGCGAGCGGCCGGGGCAGCACGCAGGCGAGCGAGAACGTCAGCGCGTGGCCTGGCGTGGCCTGCCAGCTGCGCCCTTGCCGTCCTCGGCCGGCCGTCTGGCTGTATGCGGCGCGCACCGCGTGCACGCCGACCGCTGCACGCTCGCGCGGCAGCGCCTTCATGCGCGCCATGAGGTCGGTGTTGGTCGACGTCGTCTCGTCGACGATTTCGAGCGCGTCCGACGGGATCGCGCTCGCGCCGCCCGCGCGCGCGCGCTGCTCGTCGATGCGCCAATCGGCGCCGCCGCGGTTCGCCGCCGAACCGGGGCCCGGGGGAGGAAAAATGGTATCGGTCATGGCCATATTGTAGGGCGTAGCGGCGAGCGCGCGTCATCGACGCACGCATGCGTCTTCTGGCCACGTATGAAGGACTCGGTCGGCCGCCGCACGTACCGGCGGCCGTGTACAGGCTAGCCCCGGCGCATCGCCCGCTACAATGGCCGCAATTCAGTTCATCGCGTGGGAACTTCCTTCCTTGGACTTCGATACCCCGCCCCGTTTGCGGCTCGAAACGAGCGGTCAAGGCTCGCTCGTCAAATTGTCCGGACAGTGGACTGCGCTCGCCCTGGCCCGCGACCGCGCACGCTCGGGCGCCACCGCGCGCCTGGCTGCGCTCGCGCGCGCCGCTCCGGCGCAATGGGATCTGTCGGCGGTCGAGCGAATGGACCATGTCGGCGGTCAGGCGCTGTGGCGAGTGTGGGGCCGCAAGCTGCCCGAATCCGTTACGCTCACGGATACCCAGCGCGACATATTCGCGCGCATCGCGCTGCTCGAAACGCAGCGCGAAAGCCCGGACGCGGTCGAGCGTGTGGACGCGATCACGGCGCTCGGCCAGTCCGTGCTCGGATTCACCGACCACGCTTACGGCGGTTTGGCGATGTTCGGGCGCTTCGTGCTCGATGCGCTGTCCGTGCTGCGCCGCCCCGCGCGCGCGCCGTGGCTGGAAATCTCGGCGAACGTGTACAACGCGGGGGCCAAGGCATTGCCGATCACGGCGCTCGTCGCGTTCCTGATCGGCATCGTGCTCAGCTACCTGTCGGCCCAGCAGCTGCGTCTATTCGGCGCGAATCAATACATCGTCAATATTCTGGGGCTCTCCGTGATTCGGGAGCTGGGCCCCGTGTTGTCGGCGATACTGGTCGCCGGGCGCTCGGGCTCGGCCATCACGGCGCAGATCGGCGTCATGCGCGTGACCGAGGAACTCGACGCGATGCTCGTCATGGGTATTCCGCACGGCCTGCGGCTCGTACTGCCGCGTGTCCTCGCGCTGTCGGTGGCGATGCCGCTGCTCGTCATGTGGACCAACATCATCGCGCTGATCGGCGGCGCGCTCGCCGCGCAGGTCGTGCTCGGCATCGACATGATCTACTTCGCACGGGCGTTGCCGAGCGTCGTGCCGATCGCCAATCTATGGATCGGGCTCGGCAAAGGTGTGGCGTTCGGCATGCTGATTGCGCTCGTTGCCTGTCACTTCGGGTTTCGGATCAAGCCCAATTCGCAAAGCCTCGGGGTGGGGACGACATCGTCGGTGGTGTCCTCGATCACCGTCGTCATCCTTGCCGACGCGATCTTCGCGGTCGTTTTTCAGAACGTGGGCCTATGACCGCGCCGCTTTCCGCCGCTGTTCGCAACCGTCCGCCGCCCGCGATCGCCGAGCGCGTGATCGAGGTGCGCGACCTGACCAAGCGCTATGGCGCCACGATCGTGCATGAGCACTTGAACTTCGACGTGCGGCGCGGGGAGATCGTCTCGATCGTAGGCGGATCGGGGTCGGGCAAGACCACGCTGATCCGCCAGATCCTAGGACTCGAGGCGCCGAGCTCCGGCGCAATCGAAGTGTTTGGGCGCGATACGTCCTCGGTCGACGAGCAAACGGCTCGCGTCATGCGCAGCCGCATGGGGATGCTGTTCCAGCAAGGGGCGCTGTTTTCATCGATGTCGGTCTTCGACAACGTCGCACAGCCGATACGAGAGCTCGGCCGCGTGCCGGCCCCGCTCTTGCACGACATCGTCATGCTCAAGCTCGAGATGGTGGGGCTGCCCTGCAAGCACGCCTCGAAGATGCCCGCCGCGCTCTCCGGCGGCATGATCAAGCGGGTGGGCATCGCGCGCGCGCTCGCGCTGGAGCCGGAGCTGCTGTTTCTCGACGAGCCGACCGCGGGGCTCGATCCGCAGGCATCGGAGGATTTCGTGGAACTGATCGCGACGCTGCATCGCGCGCTCGGGCTGACCGTCGTGATGGTCACGCACGACCTGGACACGATGACCTCGTTGTCGACGCGCGTGGCTGTCATCGCCGATCGGCGCGTGCTCGTCGCCGCGCCGATCGAGGAGGCGGCCGCGGTGGACCATCCGTTCATCCGCGAGTTTTTCTTAGGGCGACGCGGCCGGCGCGCGCTGCAGGCCTTGCCGCCCGAGCGACGCGCCAAGCTGCCGCCGGCCGCGTTGGAGTCCGCATCGGCCGAGGTGCCGCTATGACGCACCGGCACGACGCTTTCCGCGCCGTTCGATATCGCGCGCGCAACGATGGGAATCACGCGAATGGAAAATAAATCGCACGCATTCTGGGCGGGGCTTTTTACGATCGGACTCGGTGTCGCGATCGCGCTCGTCGTCTTCTGGTTCAATCTCGACCGCACCGTGCGCGTGCCGTACGACTTGATCTCGCACACGAACGTCACGGGGCTCTCGACCGATGCCGATGTCCGCTATCGCGGCCTGGCCGTGGGCAAGGTGCAGTCGATCCGGTTCGACCACGCCCACCCGGGGACGATCGTCATCCGCATCCTCGTCGACAAGAACGCCCCGATCACGCGCTCGACGTTCGGCAGCCTGGGCTTGCAGGGGGTGACGGGTATCGCCTTCGTGCAGCTCGACGATACGGGCGCCGATCTGAACCCGGTGCCGACCTCGGCGAAGCACGTCGCACAACTGCCGATGCGCCCGGGCTTGCTCGATCAATTGCAGCAGCGCGGGGATGCCCTGCTCGACGAACTGCAAACCGTCGTCGCGCGCGCCGACGCCATGCTCTCCGAGCCAACACGCACGCAGCTCTTGGCGACGGCGGCAAGCATGCAGCACGCGGCCGACGCCGTGACGGCACTTGCGCAGGCGGCGACGCCCGCGGCGGCGCAACTGCCGGGCACGATGAGTGCGCTCACCCACACGCTCGCATCGACTAATGCGCTCGTCGCCACGCTTTCGGCAACGAACGGGCCGCTCGTTTCGAACTTGAACAAGGTCGGCGCGGCGGCCGACCGCGCGGGCGGCGCGCTCGCGACAATGGATGCGTCGCTGCAGGACATGTCGACGCGGCTCGACTACGAGACGCTGCCGCGCGTGAATGCGCTCGCAACCGACGTCAGCGGCGCGGCGCGTGCCTTCGACCGGGCCGCCAACGTCTTCAGTACGAGCCCGACGAGTGTGCTGTTCGGTGTCGCGCGGACGCAGCCGGGCCCGGGCGAGCCGGGCTTCTCGTGGCCGCGCGCGGCGGGCGCCGAAGCACGGCATTAATTTGCAAAGGAAGGGAAGCACATGGCACGAACAATCAAAATGGCCCCAGGCTCGCGTTCGGACCGCGCGCGCATGTCGCGTTGGGTGCAGGCGCCAGCGGCATTGCGCGAGCTAGCCGCCATTGCCTGCGTATTGGCCGCCGCGGGGCTGCTCGGTACGGCGCTCGTTGGCTGCACGCTCGGGATGCCCGCGGCCGTCGCGAACATTCGCTACGACCTCGGGCCGGCGAATCCGCCCGCCTACACGGGCGCGCTGCCGACGCTGCGCCTGTTCGACGTGCGCACGCCGCGTGCGCTCGACAGCGACGACATCTTGTATCGCTTGAGCTACGCCGACCCGACGCAGACGGCCGCCTACGCGAACAGCCATTGGGCGATGCGGCCCTCGCAACTGCTGACTGAGCGCTTGCGCGACGCACTCGCCGCCCACGGGGCGGTCCTCGGCGGCGGCCAGGCGGTGAATGCACCGCTCCTGACTGTCGATCTTGAGCAATTCGAGCAGGTGTACGACGGGCAGGGCCAAAGTCACGGCGCATTGACCGCGCGCGCCACCCTGACGCACGAGGGCAAGGTCGTGGCGCAGCAAACCTTCGTCGCACGCGCGCCGGCGAGCATGCCCGATGCCGCCGGCGGCGTGCATGCGCTCGCCGCGGCCAGCGACGATTTCGTGGCCCAGCTCGTCGCATGGCTCGGCATGCAGATCGGCGCCGTCGCGCAGTGATGGTGGGAGGACTGAGACGCATGCGGGTCGTGGGCCGCGTGACTCGAAACGGCTAGAGTACGCGTCGCCGTTCGTTGGACCGAACGCGCGAAGCCTTGCCGGGCGTGCGCTCAGCAGGCGAGCGCGACGCTCGTTATAATCGGCGCGGCTTATCCATCCGACCATGCCGCATACCGATGCGATGCGTTTCCGGGCTCATTCGGGCCAAGGGCGCCGATCGGTCCGGCGTCAACCCTTCGAACCGAAGACCATGGACTCCTTCTACAAGTACCACGTCTTTTTCTGTTTGAACCAACGCGAACCCGACGCCGAGCGCCCGAGCTGCGGGCGGCGCTGCGACGCGGAGAAGATGCTCGACCACACGAAAAAGCGTGTGAAGAAGCTGGGCCTCGCGGGCCCGGGCAACGTACGGATCAACAAGGCCGGCTGCCTCGACCGGTGCGAGCAGGGCCCGGCGGTCGTCGTGTATCCGGAAGGCACCTGGTACACGTATTTCGATGAAGCCGACCTCGATGAAATCGTCGATTCGCATTTGAAGGAAGGCAAGATCGTCGAGCGGCTGTTGATCGATCAGCCCACCTGAGTCTTTCGTATTCGCGCCGCGCCATGAACGTTCACACGAAGAAATCTCTGATCGACGGTCCCGTCGGAAAAATCGAAATCGCGCTCGACGAACCGGACGGCGCGGTGCGGGGCATCGCGCTCGTCGCGCATCCTCATCCGCTATTCGGCGGGTCGATGGACAACAAGGTTGCGCAAACGCTCGCGCGCACGCTCGTGCAGCTGGGCTACGTCACGTATCGCTCGAATTTTCGCGGCGTGGGCCAGACGCAGGGCGAGCACGACGAAGGGGTGGGCGAACGCGACGATCTCTTAGCCGTCATCGCTCATATGCGGGCGCAGCCCGGACAGGAAGCGTTGCCGCTCGTGCTGGCGGGCTTTTCGTTCGGCACGGCCGTGATTTCGCACGTGGCGCGCATGCTGGCGGAGCGAGAGCAGAGCGTCGAAAGAATGGTGTTCGTCGGGACGGCGGCCAGCCGCTTCGAAGTGGCGAGCGTGCCCGAGAACACACTGGTGATTCATGGGGAGCAAGACGAAACGGTACCGATCGTCTCGGCGTTCGATTGGGCGAGGCCGCAGGAATTGCCCGTGGTCGTCATTCCGGGCGCCGAGCATTTCCTGCACCGCAAGCTGCACATCCTGAAGCGGATCGTTCTCGACGCTTGGCATTGAACTGACCATTGCGGCCCGCGCTGGGCGTGACGGCGCTTGAACAAGGAGCCTGGATTCAGGCCCCCGGAACATGTTCGGGCCGCGAAAAAGCGCGTTTTCGGCCAGACGTGCCGCGTATAATGTGCGAAATTTTTTGCGCACCGTTCCGTCGATGCGGCCCCGCACGCGCGTTGCGTAACGGGCGGCACATTGGCGTGCGAGGGCGAAAGACGCGAACCGAATCGCATGTCGCCGGTCAAACCGGCGCCGCGTGGGCCGCGTCGCTCGTTCATCGTGCGCCGCGACGGGCGGCGAAATCCGCCAACCGGCGGCCGGCACTTTCCGATTGCGCCTCGCGCGTCGCTTTCCTGCACGAATCGATCTATGCGTTCTTCTTTCTTCGGCCTCCCAGCGCTTCCTTCGTCCGTCGTTTCTTCCTCATTTCACCGCTCGGCCCCCGTCGCCGCACTGATCGGCGCGACGCTCTTGGCCGGCGCGGTCTATGCGCCCGCCGCGTCGGCGCAGGTGCCGCCGCCGGCCGTCACGGCCCGTTCGTGGGTGCTCGTCGATGCGACGAGCAATCAAGTCCTCGCCTCCGGCAATGCCGATGAGCGCGTCGAGCCCGCTTCGCTGACCAAGCTCATGACGGCCTATCTCGTCTTCGAAGCGCTGCAAACGAAGAAGATTTCGATGGACCAGGTCGTCACGCCCAGCCTGGCGGTGCGCCGCGTGCGCAACGACGAGTCGCGCATGTTCATCGAAGCCGAGAAGCCCGTCACCGTGCACGACCTCGTCTACGGCATGATCGTGCAGTCGGGCAACGATGCGGCGATCGCGCTGGCCGAATTGGTCGGCGGCAGCGAAGCGCATTTCGTCGAGATGATGAACACCGAAGCGCAGCGGCTCGGCATGAAAGGCACGCACTATGCCGACGTCAACGGCATGCCCGATCCGCAGCACTACACGACGGCGGGCGACCTCGCGATCTTGTCGGCGCACCTTATTCGCGACTATCCCGAGTACTACAGCATCTTCTCCGTCAAGGAATTCACGTACAACAAGATCAAGCAGCCGAACCGCAACCGGCTGCTGTGGCTCGATCCGAGCGTCGACGGCCTGAAGACGGGTCATACGGAAGCGGCGGGCTACTGCCTCATCGCTTCGGCCAAGCGCCCGTTGCCCGGCGTGCCCGATGCTTCACGCCGTCTCGTCAGCGTGGTGATGGGCGAGCAAAAGGAGCACGAGCGCGTGCAGGACAGCATGAAAATGCTGAACTACGGCTACTCGGCTTACGACACGGTGCGCCTGTTCAAGGCCAACCAGAGCGTTCAGACGCCGCGCGTCTACAAGGGCGCGGCCGATACCGTGCAGGTGGGCGTGAAGAGCGATCAGTACATCACCGTGCCGCGCGGCATGGGTGAGAAGATCAAGCCGCAGTTCGCGTTGACCGAGCCGCTCGTCGCGCCGCTCGCGAACGGCCAGCAAGTGGGCGCGGTGCAAATCGTCGCCGACGGCAAGACGTTGACGCAGTTCCCGGTCGTGGCGCTGCAGGCGGTGCCGCAAGCCGGCATCGGCGGGCGCATTTGGGACTCGCTCTTGCTGATGTTCGGCAAGAAGAAGTGACGTCGATGGAGGCCAAGATGAACCCGGAGAACGAGTCCCTTTTCGAATTTCCTTGCGATTTTCCGATCAAGGTCATGGGCAAATCGCACCCCGATTTCACCGAGACGATCGTGACCGTCGTGCGGCAGTTCGACGCGAGCTTCGACGCCGAGCGCATCGAAACGCGGCCCTCCAGCGGCGGCAACTATATCGGCTTGACCGTGACGGTGCGTGCGCAAAGCCGCGCGCATCTTGACGACATCTATCGGGCTCTCACGGGGCATCCGATGGTGTCCGTGGTGCTGTAAGCAGCGCGCGAAAGCCCGACACTTCCTCCATCAGCCAGGCGTGGAAGGCCTGCACGCGGGCGGTTTCGAACAGCGGCGCTGGGCAGACGAACCAGTGCGCGGACGCGCTTGGCGCGTCGATGTCGAACAAGCGTACGAGCCGCCCCGTGGCGATCTCGTGCGCCCCGATGGAGCGCCGGATCAACGCGATGCCTTGCCCGTCCGTCGCTGCCTGCAGCAGATTCGACGAATCCCGATAGAACACGCCGCGTCGCGGCTCCGGCACGTCCGCGAGCCCGGCCGCCTTGAACCAAACACTCCACATTTGATCGTCCGAGCGAAGTAGCCGGGGCGATGCCGCGAGTTCCGCCGGGCTTTTCGGCAGATCGCCGTCGTTGAACGTCGGCGCGCAGACGGGAAACGACACTTCGTCCAGCAATCGCTCCACGTGAAGATCGGTATAACCGCCGGGGCCGAAGCGAATGCCGACATCGACGTCGTCGCGCGTGAAATCGGTGAGGGCGTTCGTCGACTGAAGCTCGAGATCGATCTCCGGATGACGTTCGATGAAGCGGCCGATTCTGGGCGTAATCCAGCGCGCCGAGAACGACGATGAGGACGACACGACGAGCCGGCGCGCGCGGTGGCCTTCCCGCATGGCGCGCGTTGCGTCGGCGAGCGACATCAACGCGGCGCGCACGTCTTTCGCGTAGCGGCAGCCCGCGTCGGTCAGGCGGACGCGCTTGCCCTCGCGTGCGAACAACGGCGTGCCCAATTCCTCCTCCAACGCGCGAATCTGATGGCTGACGGCGCCGTGCGTGACGAACAGCTCGTCCGCCGCGCGTGAAAAGCTCTCGTGGCGGGCGGCGGCCTCGAACGTCTTCAAAGCATTGAGCGCGGGGAGCTCTCGCAAATTCATGTCGGTCGGTAATCGGTTAGTTTTTCTCACATAGACGTGAGAATTGATCGTTTTGCCGAAGTGATTGTCGCGCCTAGGATTGTAGCCAGTGAACAACCTTTGGGTGGTGACGATCATGCGACAAATTTCTTCAAGCTTCACCTTCGAAATCGGGCCCGGCGAAACGGTGCCGTTGATGGTTTCGCATAGCACGCGCGTCTCGGTGCACGGTGCGCCGATCTGGGTCACGCGAAGCAACGACGTCGAGGATTATTGGCTCGCGCCGGGGCGCTCGCTGCGCCTGCGCCGCGGCGAGCGGCTCTGGCTCAGCGTGGAAGGCCAGCGCACGGCGCATGTGGCCTTTGTCGCGCCGCTGCCGCGCACGGCGGTGCTGAGCGATCTCATCGAGAGGGTCGGTGAGTGGTGGGCGGCGCGCTTCGGCGGCGGCTGGCGCACGGTCTGAGGCGGGCGCGGCAGCGCTGAGCGGCGGCTAAAGGGTTGATTTTCTTCTCGATTGCGAGTCGGCTCCGGCGGGCGGGAGCCGATTCCGGTAAACTGCGGCCATCATGTGCGCTGCATCGCCTCTTCCGTCCGTCTCCCCGTTGCCGTCTTCCTCGAACGCCGTCTTGCCGGATGCGGCTGACCGTTCCGCGCCGATCGTGCGCTGGCGCGGGCTCGAAGCTTACGATGTCAGTTTCGATGCGATGCGCGCGTTCACCGAGGCGCGCACAGCCGACACGGCCGACGAAATCTGGCTCGTCGAGCATCCGCCTGTCTTTACGCTCGGCCAAGCCGGCGACCCCGCGCATTTGCTGGCGGCCGATCCTGCGATTCCCCTCGTCAAGGTTGACCGGGGCGGGCAGATCACCTATCACGGCCCCGGACAGGTCGTTGCCTACGTGCTGCTCGATTTGCGCCGCCGCAAGCTGTTCGTGCGCGATCTCGTGACGCGGATCGAGCAGGCCGTGATCGATACGCTCGCGGCGTATAATCTCGCCGGCGAGCGCCGGGCCGGCGCACCCGGCATCTACGTGGCGCCGGGGCAGGCAGCCGGTCGGCACGAGGGCGCGAAGATCGCCGCGCTCGGCCTAAAAATCCGCAACGGCTGCAGTTATCACGGCGTGAGCCTGAACGTAGCGATGGACTTGCGGCCGTTTCTCGCGATCAACCCTTGCGGCTACGCGGGTTTAGAAACGGTCGACATGGCGACGCTCGGCGTCGCCGCCGGCTGGCACGAAGTAGCCGAAACCTTGGCGGCATGGCTTGCCGCAAACCTCGACGGCGCTGCCGCGCATCGCTCATCGACTGGATCACCGAATGACTGACGTTACCGCTTCCGAACCGAGCGGCGCATTGGACGCGCCGCAAGCCGCTCCCGCTCCGTACGACGCCACCGCCAAGCAAAAGGCGCAGGCGAAGACCGCGCGCATTCCGATCAAGGTCGTACCGATCGAAAAGCTGAAGAAGCCCGAATGGATCCGCGTCAAGGCGGCGACGGGCAATTCGCGCTTCACCGAAATCAAGCAGATCCTGCGCGAGCACAACTTGCACACCGTCTGCGAGGAAGCGAGCTGCCCGAACATCGGCGAGTGCTTCGGCAAGGGCACGGCCACGTTCATGATCATGGGCGACAAGTGCACGCGCCGTTGCCCGTTCTGCGACGTCGGCCATGGGCGTCCCGATCCGCTCGATGCGGATGAGCCGCTGAACCTGGCCCGAACGATCGCGGCGCTCAAGCTCAAATACGTCGTCATTACGAGCGTCGACCGCGACGATTTGCGCGACGGCGGGGCCGGGCATTTCGTCGAGTGCATCCGGCATGTGCGCGAGCATTCGCCCGAAACGCGCATCGAAATTTTGACGCCGGATTTCCGCGGCCGGCTCGACCGCGCGCTGGAGATTTTGAATGCGGCGCCGCCCGATGTCATGAATCACAACCTCGAAACCGTGCCGCGCCTGTACAAGGAAGCGCGCCCCGGTTCGGACTACGCGCATTCGCTCAAGCTTCTGAAGGACTTCAAGGCATTGCATCCGAATGTGCCGACGAAGTCGGGGCTCATGGTCGGTCTGGGCGAAACCGAGGAAGAAATCCTGCAGGTCATGCGCGATCTGCGCGCGCATGACGTCGACATGCTGACCGTGGGCCAGTATCTGCAGCCGTCCGAGCACCACTTGCCCGTGCGTGCTTATGTCCACCCCGATACCTTCAAGATGTACGAGGAAGAAGCCTATAAGATGGGCTTCACGCACGCTGCAGTCGGCGCAATGGTGCGTTCGAGCTATCACGCCGATCAGCAAGCCCACGACGCGGGTGTCGAGGGCGTGGTTTGATGTGATGGTCGCGGTTTGCCGCTGATTCGCGGCGAGTCGAATTCCAGTCGTTCCTCTAAGCGCGGCGGCGCGGTCGATCTCGATGATCGGCCGCGCCGCCGCGTTTTGTTTCGAAGGGCCTTGGGGTGCATTGCGTTCCGCATCCTTCGCATAGGGGTAACCCCGAACCCTTCGCGCATTGCCCCTCCGAACCCCCGGACGCCGCTCCTCCACGATTCCGGAAACCCGGATGGAGTCGCCGGGTTAGAAAAATAATTCCCAGCAAAATCAATGGTTAAGCGCGAAATGCCCCCTGGCATCGACCTTGCAATCGATGGGCCTCACGAACGGCCGCCTCGGCCTGTCGATTAATTTTTCCAAGCTGGGAGACACTGATGCGTCCTCTGAAGAAACCCTTCTATCGAATCCTCTATGTGCAGGTACTTGCGGCGATCATCGCCGGCGTCCTGCTCGGTCATTTCTCGAGCAAGTTCGCCGTCGACATGAAGCCGTTCGGGGACGCATTCATCAAACTCGTGAAGATGGTCATCGGCCCGATCATCTTCTGTACGGTCGTCTCCGGCATCGCCGGCATGCAAGACATGAAGAAGGTCGGCCGCGTCGGCGGCAAGGCGCTGCTCTACTTCGAAGTCATTTCCACGTTCGCGCTCGTGCTCGGCCTCATCGCCACGCACGTGCTCAAGCCCGGCGCGGGCTTCAACGTCGACGTGAATACGCTCGACGGCAAGGCCGTGGCCTCGTACGCGGCGAAGGCGCACGGTCAAAGCGCCGTCGACTTTTTCATGCACATCATTCCGCACACGCTCGTGGACGCGTTCGCGCAGGGTGAGATTCTGCAGATTCTGCTCGTCGCGCTCCTGTTCGGCAGCGTGCTGGCCACGATCGGCGAGCGCGGCAAGCCCGTCACCGATTTCATCGAAAGCGTCTCGCACGTGATGTTCGGCATCGTGCGCATCGTGACGAAGCTCGCCCCGATCGGCGCATTCGGCGCGATGTCCTTCACGATTGGCAAGTACGGCATCGCTTCGCTGCTGCCGCTGATGAAGCTGATCGGCACGTTCTATCTGACGTCGGCCGTATTCGTGCTCGTGGTGCTCGGCACCGTGGCTCGCCTCGTCGGCTTCAACATCGTGCGCTTCATCAGCTACATCAAGGAAGAAATGCTGATCGTGCTCGGTACGAGCTCGTCCGAAGCCGCGCTGCCGCAATTGATGGGCAAGCTGGAAAACCTCGGCTGCTCGCGTTCGGTCGTCGGCCTGGTCGTGCCCACCGGCTACTCGTTCAACCTCGACGGCACGAACATCTATATGACGATGGCCGTGCTGTTCATCGCGCAAGCGACGAACACGGATCTCACGCTCGCGCAGCAGCTCACGCTCATCGCGGTCGCCATGCTCACGTCCAAGGGCGCGAGCGGCGTGACGGGCGCGGGCTTCATCACGCTCGCGGCCACGCTGGCCGTCGTGCCGACCATTCCGCTCTCGGGCATGGTGCTGATCCTCGGCATCGACCGCTTCATGAGCGAATGCCGCGCGCTGACGAACATCGTCGGCAACGGCGTGGCGACGGTCGTCGTCTCCGCCTGGGAGAACGAGCTCGACCGCTCGAAGCTGCGCGCGGTGCTGGGCCGCCGCGGTGCTGCCGTCGAAGCCGAAGCGCAGACGAAGACCGCGGGCGTGTAATGCGGTTCGGGTGGAAACGTCCCCACGCCGCTGTGCCACAATAGGCCTCACGTTTCTGCCCGGAATCCGCCACCGTGACGCGTCGTCTCATCGTCGTTCTCGCGCTCGCCGCGACGCTCGTGCTGGTGTGCGCCGCCACCTGGCGCATAGCCTGGCGGCGCGGGATCGACGCGTTGCAGCAGCAAGCCGCCGTGCGGGCCGACCGCACGGTCAGGTCGCTCGGCGATACGCTCGAGCGCTACGAATCGCTTTCCTACCTTGTTGCAAGCCATCCGGTCGTCGGCGAAGCGCTCGATACGGGCGCGCCTGACGCCATCGCGCGCGCCAACCGCTATCTCGAAGACGCGAACACGCACGCGCACGCCGACGTCGCCTATATCATCCGCGCCGACGGTCTTTGCCTATCCGCAAGCAATTGGAATCGCCCCGATAGCTTCGTCGGCTCGCAGTATCGATTTCGCCCGTACTTCATCGACGCGATGCGTGCGCGCGTCGGGCGCTTCTTCGGTATCGGCACCGTCTCGCACGTGCCGGGGTACTACATTTCGCAGCCTGTTTATCGCAACGGCCGCATCGTCGGCGCCGCCGTCGTCAAGCTCAATCTCGAGTGGTTTCCGGGCACCGACGCCAACGAGCCGCTGTTCGTCGTCGACAAGCATGGCGTGATCTTTCTGTCGTCGGTGCGCGAATGGAAGTACCACGCGGTGCGCGATCTGCCGAGTTCGGCGGCGGCGGCGATCGAAGAAGCGCGCCAATACGCCGACGAACCGATCACGTCGCTCGCGATACGACCCGTGCGCACGCTCGATGCGCCCGACGCGCAAATCGTGCGCGTCAGCGCGCGGCGCTTTTCCCCCTACTATTTGCTAACGCAGCGCGCGGTCGGTGTGCCGCAGTGGCAACTGATGACGCTGGCGCCGGTGGAGTCGGCGCTCGACGACGCGCGCAACACCACGGCCGCGGTCGGCTCGGGTTTCGTTTCTCTGTGCTTGCTCGGTTTCTACTGGCGCATGCGGCGCGCTCGACTGCGCGACATCATGAAAGGCCGTGCACTGCTGCAAAAGGCTTACGCCGAGTTGAACCAGCGCGTCGAGGAGCGCACCGCCGATCTGTCGGCGGCGAACGCGCAGTTGCAGACGGAGGTGACCGAACGCACGCGCGCGGAAAACGAATTGCGCGCGGCGCACGACGAATTGTTGCAAACGAGCAAGCTCGCGGCGCTCGGTCAGATGGCCGCCGGCATCACGCACGAACTGAATCAACCGTTGGCGGCGTTGCGCACGTTCTCTGACAACACACGCGTGCTGATCGAGCGCGGCGCGCTTGACGATGCGCGAGAGAACCTCGAAGCGATCGGCGCGTTGACCGATCGCATGGGCAAGATCACCAATCAGCTCAAGCTCTTCGTCGGCCGCGCGCAGACGCATAACGCGCGCTCGAACATCGCGCGCGCGCTGCGCAATGCGCTGCAATTGCTGCAAAAGCGCCTGCAAGACGTCGCGCTCGAGGTGCGGATGCGGGAGACGCCGTTCTTGACGGACGCAGCTACCGAGCCAGCGCCGAGCGAGGCGAATGGCTACCGGCCGATGGATTTGGCGGTGGAGTATCCGTCGCTGGTGGGCTACTGCGACGATCTGCGCCTCGAACAGGCGCTCATCAATCTGATCGGCAACGCGCTCGATGCACTGGAGACGACCGATACGCCGCGTATTTCGATTGACGTCGATGTAGCGGAGGACGCATTCGCGGTGATCGTGCGCGACAATGGCCCCGGGATTCCCGCGGATGTTTTGCCGCGGCTTTTCGAGCCGTTTTTTACGACGAAGGAAACGGGCAAGGGCCTCGGGCTCGGTTTGGCGATCGCATCGTCGATTGCCCGCGATTGCGGCGGTTCGCTTGGCGCCTACAATCGGCCAGGCGGCGGCGCCGCGTTCGTGATGACGCTGAGGCGGGCTGCGACGGCTCGTGCTGATGCAGCCTCGGCAGCCGATCCGGGGACGCAGCCGGATGCAACTTCCTCGCCTTAACGCGGTTTCCTTCCGCTCTCCGATTTCGAAACATTCACGCATTTGACGTCCTCGCCCGCCTGAAGGCGGGCGATTCCCACTACTGGCGATGCACGTCCGCATCGGAGAATGTTCAGCGCAGCATTGATATCGCGATCATGTACACAACCGCAACCACCGCACTGCCATCCTCTTACTCGCAAGCCTTTCAGCCCGCTAGGGCCGCTGCGCGCACGGCACGCAGAACAGGTTACGGGAAAAAACGCTTCGCTCACTTCTTCGAACTGCACTCCGTGCGTGATCGCTATATAGCGGAGCTAGTCTCGGAAGAACGACCAAGATGCGTCGTAGGTACTTTTCGCCACCTTCGTTGTGGCGCTGATCATGCCGCGCATACTAACTCGGGAATGCCGCCTTGCGGCGGCGCTCCTTACCTCCTCGGACTAAAGTCCGAGGTTTCTCGGAGCAAAATCTGATGAACCCGACGGCAACGACGGACACCCCGCAGGTGATCTTCATCGAAGACGACGAACTCGTGCGGCGCGCGAGCGTGCAAAGCTTGCAGCTCGCAGGGCTTTCGGTACGAGGGTTCGGATCGGTGGAGGCGGCTCAATCGGCGCTGGATGCCCTGGACGACGAGTTCGTCGGCGTGATCGTGAGCGATATTCGCTTGCCGGGTGCGAGCGGGCTCGATCTTCTCGCGCAATGCCGTGAGAGTACGCCCGATCTTCCCGTGATCCTCGTCACGGGGCACGGCGATATCTCGATGGCGGTTCAGGCGATGCGCGATGGCGCCTACGACTTCGTGGAAAAGCCGTTCGCCGCCGAGCGCCTCATCGATACGGTGCGGCGTGCGCTCGAACGCCGGCGCCTGGTGCTGGAAAACGTCGCGCTGCGCAAAGAGCTCGCCGCGCGCGACGCGCTCGTCCCGCGCATCATCGGCCGCAGCGACGCGATCGGCGAAGTGCGTCGCCTGATCGCGAACGTTGCGCCGACCGACGCATCGGTGCTCATCGTCGGCGATACGGGAACGGGCAAAGAGCTCGTCGCGCGCAGCTTGCACGAACTCTCGCCGCGCGGGGCCAAACCGTTCGTCGCCGTCAACTGCGGGGCGTTGCCCGAGTCGATGTTCGAATCGGAGATGTTCGGCTACGAACCGGGCGCGTTCACGGGCGCCGCCAAACGCCGCATCGGCAAGCTCGAATATGCATCGGGCGGGACGGTGTTTCTCGACGAGATCGAAAGCATGCCGCCGGCGTTGCAGGTGAAATTACTGCGCGTCCTGCAAGAGGGCGTGTTGGAACGGTTGGGATCGAACCATCCCGTCCAAGTGGATGTGCGCGTCGTCGCAGCGGCGAAGGGCGACATGCAAGCGCTGGTGGCGTCGGGCGTTTTCCGGCGGGATCTGCTGTATCGGCTCAATGTCGTGACGATCGGGTTGCCGGCGCTCATCGAGCGACGCGAGGATATCGTGCCGTTGCTCGAACACTTTGTACTCGACGCCGCCGTGCGCTACGAGCGCCCCGCGCCCATCTTGACGCCGCGCCAGCGCGCAGACTTCATGGCGCGCGATTGGCCCGGCAACGTCCGGGAATTGCGCAATGTGGCGGATCGGCTCGTGCTGGGGATCGAACGGGGATCGGACGCGCTGGTAGGAGAAACCGCGCCGGCTCGCTCGTTAAAGGAGCGCGTCGAACAATTCGAGCGTGCGGCGATCGCCGAGGCGCTCGAACAACATGGCGGTTCGGTGTCGGCCGCCGCCGATGAGTTGCAGATCGGCAAGGCGACGCTGTACGAGAAGATCAAGCGATATGGCCTAGCTGAACGGGGCGAGGCCGGGAAGGACGGCGCGTAGGCGCTGCTATCCGTTCCGACAGCGTTGGACCCGGCGCACGGCGGCCCTCCATCTATGCGCTGTCCGTCGCCTCCCACTGGGCGAGGAGCTCGGCCGGAATGGCCTGCACGACTTGCGCATAGCGCTTACCCACGAACTGCTCGGCGCGTTTGAGCAGTACGGGAATCGGGCTGCTCGGCTCGTTCGTCTCGAACCATTGCCGCGCCGAGCGAATCGAGGCCAGCGCCGTTTCTCGGTTGACTGGCGCCGCACGCGGGCGCGGCGCCTCGGGCGGCAAACCCCGCAACCGCGGGCTGTCGTGCCCCGGGCTCTCGTGCCCCGGGCTCTCGTGCCCCGGGGCTTGATCGCGCAACGAGCCAAGCGATGGTTGGGAAAGCCCATCTGTGACAGGCGGCGCCGGCTCGGCGCCGTCGTCGTCCGTGGCCACTATCGGCGCCCCGTCGCATGCCGCCCCGCCTGTCGGCCCATCTTGTCGCAGCAGCCGAAGCAGCCCCGCCAACGGTGCAAAGTTCGGCCGATAAGCATCGAGATGGTCGGCGCACCATGCGTCGATCGTGTCGAGATCCGCGCTCGCCTCGCGGAAGCTACCCATCACGGCGGCTTGCCCAGCGGATAACTCCTGTAGCTGCTGAGCGACGGATTCCGGTGCGAGCGCATCGGCCGGGCGCGGATGCGCGAACGCGCGCTCGACATCGCGCACTTGCAGACGAGTCATCGTCGATTTCGTGAGCACGATGTCTCGGACATCGGCGAGAAGCCCTTCCGGATCGGCCAGCGCCTGCAGCGCATTCATGCGCATTTCCAGCACGGCGTCGCGCTCGTTGTCGGCGCCCAGTTGCGGATGAATGTCGTCGGCAAACGCGCTCAGCCATGCGGCAATCAGCTCGATCCCTTGCGCCAGGCCCGCGGCGCCGGCTAGCCGCGTACGGCACCGGGCGTATAGCACGGCCACGCGAACATCCTTCGTGCGCAGCATGAGCCGCTGGCAGTCGCGTTCGATATCGCTCCAGTTGGCGGGTTCCGGCGAGCCGACGAACGCACCGTACTGCACGTCTTGCTTTGGCGCGGCGCTCGCGAACAGCACCACGAAATCATGGTCGTATTCGAGATCGGGCCCACAGGGGGCCCTGTCGCTCACGGGCGCGAGCCAATCGTGGTGCGTTGCTTGTTTGGCGGGGGCGGCGCCGGTTTTTGCGCGGTGAGCGCTGGGCTTCTTGCTCATTGATTCACCTGAGAGGTTGAGGATGAGCGCGCGAGGCGCCGAACATAGTGCTCCGGCTTGAATCGCATACCGGTAATGGGGCGATCCCCGCGCGCTTTGCCGAGCCATCCCGACCAGCCTATCCGTTGCGTACCGCCCATCACCGCCGGCGGCGTACTTCGAGGCTTGATGCGCAGCTCGAGCTCCCAATCCAATTCATAGCCGGCGAACGCACGCACCCATTCGACCAGACGGGGCAAATCCTCGCCTTGGGGCGTGAAGCGCAGGTAGGCGTCGAGATCGAGCGGACCGATGACGATACGAAACTTGTGATGCCGATCCGGTGCGACGCGGCCGAGGATTGCGCCTTCACCCATCGTCGACGCAGGGCCCGGACGCCCCATTCGACCCAGATCGGCCTGATCGATCTCGATCCAATGAAACACATTTTCTTCGATGGCGACCGGGACGCCAAAGTAGTGCTCGAGCGTGGCTCGCAGTCCATCCGAGTTGCGGGACTCGCGCACGAGGTGAGCCGCGGCGGCCAAGCGCGCATGCGCAGGCAGCGAACGTTGCGCGATCTCGCCTGCGTCCTGCCCGATGAGGCTCGCGATGTAAAAGGAAAACCGCTCGTCGTCGCGGCGATCGAGCCCCGCGGCAGCCTGCCCCGACGCCCACGCGCGATAGAACAACGTAAAGAAGCGGTGATGAAAGATGTCGAAGAAGTCGACCGTCGTCGTATCGCGCCGGCTTTCCTCGCGATCGCGCGCCATCTCCGTCACGTGGATCGGCAACGGCCCGTTCGGCCCAAGCATGCCCAACCCGAAGAGCCGCACGTTGAGCCGCCCGGCGTTTTGCCGCACACGGGCCACTTCTCGCGGCGCAAAGGCGAGGCTCGGCTGCTGCCCGAGCCGAAACGGTTCGGCGCGCGGCCGACGCGCTGTGCCGATCGGATCGATGCCCGCGCTTGCGCCGATGCGCCGGAGCAGCGACAAAAACCCGAAGCGCCACGGCTCGGCCTCGAGACGCGCGAGCAGTTCGTTCGAGATCGAGCGCTCGCGCATGAGCTCGCTCGCGTCGGGGCGATCCATTAGAACGCTCCGCGCGTGCCGCTGCGCAGTGGCCAGCGCGCCAAGCGGCCGCGCTGCATCGAGTGCAGCTCCGTCTGCGCAAAACTGTTGATCGAGACATGACGCGCCAGCCAGTGCTCGAGGATGAGCCCGAAGAGATACGGGCTCGCGCCCGAGAAGCCTGTTTCGTCTACGGTCAGCACGCACTCGACGCCGCGCCCGAATGTCATGGGCCCTGTGCCCGGCAGCTTGCGCGTCACGGGCCGCGTTTTTGCGCCGACGAGGCTTTCGACCTGCCGCTCTTGTTCAGTCCCTTCGCCGGTCAAGTACAAGCGCAACAAATCGCGGAGCCCGCGCCCGCCGTCGCGGTGATCGAGCTCCTCCAACGGCAGATAGTTGAAGTTGAGCTGGCGTATCAGCCGCCAGGCCATCTCGCGCTCCGCATAGGGCGCCTTGGGCGGGCTTGGCGGGCGAATGAGGCCGATGCTCCGAACCGGGGCGGAATGCGTGGTTGTCAGATCGCACACGCCGTCGCGCGGGACGAGCGCAGCCAAATCGCGGTTGGTGACGAGCGCATCGACCGATAGGAAGCGCATCGCTTCGCTGTAGGGCGCTTCGTTCTGATCGACGAGCGAAAGAAACGCTTCCGTGCCGACATACGGTGTGCGCGTGCCGTAGCGCCGTGCAGAATCCGACATGAGCCGCCGCTCGCGCCTCACCGAAAAATAGCGACCGTGGTTACCCTCGTCGTCGTTCAACGTTTGAAAGAGCGGACGAAATTCCTGTTCAGCCGAGGCCTCGCCGATTTGTCCATACACTGTCTCGACGGAAAACACTTCGTAATCGAGCGGCGCGAGCCTGGCCGGCGCCAGATGAAATTCGATGTCGCGCGGGGAGATTTCGACGCGGTCGGTATGGAGCTTGAAGAGATTGACGACGGGCGTGCAAAAGAGCGCGAAGCGCGACGCATCGACTAGGTTCGCCAGTTGCCCGGGTACTCGATCGAGCAGCACGACGATTTCCACCTCGCGGCCATCGACCCGCGAGAAGCCTTCGCCCAGCCCGTTGAGCGCGAAGAACAGAAAACGCGCCGGGCATGAGAAGTATTCGTGCAGCAGATTGTGTCCATGGAATTTCGTCCAGGTAAGCGGGAGCAGGCCCTGATCCGGCCGCAGCCCTTCATGGCCGACCGCATCGCGGCTCACGACGGCGGGCGGGCGCCCGGGCCGACCGAATTCGCCCGGCGCGGCGATCACGCAAGCCACGCTAGCCGCATGCAGTAGTTCGAACAGATGCGAGGCGACTTGCTCGTCGCCGGCCAGATAGACGGGCAGCCGATCGAGGCCCTTAAGATCGCCGATGCGGGCATTGCCCGTTGCGGCGAGCCGCAACCGCAGCGCGCCCCGCACTTGCTTGTCCGGCGACACATAGCGATCCAGCGCCGGAATGTCGGGTGGCACGCCCGTCAAGCGAGCGTCGATGATTTCAAGCGGCCAGAGCGTGACCTCCTGGCCGCTCGTGAACTGGCATGCGGTTTTTTCGCCGTCGGGGATGCGGGCCGCAAACATCGAGCCGCGCGGGACGCGGTAACCCTCGGCGAGATTGCCCTCCGAGCCCCCAGGATAGAGACGGGCGACCGCCATCGACGGCGTGGGCGCGACGTAGTTCGGATAGATCACTTCCAGCAGGCGCCCGGTGAAGCGAGGAAACTCGGCGTCGAGTTTGATGTGCGTGCGGGCCGACATGAAGCAAAACGATTCGATGAGCCGTTCCACATAGGGATCGGCCGTCTCACCCGTTTGCATGCCGAGCCGCCGTGCGATCTTGGGATGCGCCTGCGCGAACTCGGCGGCGAGTTCACGCATATAGATGAGTTCCTGGTTGTAGTACTCGAGCAGTCGCGGATCCATCGGGAGGCCTCGTGATGTGGTGCGTGCCGCACAGCGCTCAGCCGGCGCGCATGCCTGTGATGTTGACTTCGCTCGTATCGAGATCGAGGGAGCTCTGCACCATGAATTCGAGCGGATACGGATCCATCTGCACCATGCCGCGCACTTCGAACGACAGGATGTTGTGATGCTCGCCCGCGTCGATCGCCTGACATGGCGAAACCACCAGTGATCCGGGGATCAATCTCGGTTCGAATTCGGAGATCGCCCGCCGGATCGTTTGCTCGATATCGCTCCATCTTCGGGAGGCGAGGAAGGCGCCTGCGAGCGGCGGCACGCCGAAATTGACCGTCGAGGCGGCGGCCTGCGGGTAGCGATCGCGATCGACTAGGTCCTCGATGCTGGTGGTATTGAGCAAAAACGCGAGATCGCGCTGGATGATGTCGCGCAGCTGCTTGCGGGTGACCGTGTAGTGTTCGGGCGTTTCGAATAGGCGCTGGGGCGCATCGTCGCGTAGACGATCCATGAGTGTGGGCAGCAAATGCGAGCTCGCGCGATGCGGCGCCGAGCGCTGCATATGGCCGGCCGTGCGGCGCGGTTCACGCTTGCTCATCGATCGCCTTCGCGTTGGTCGGTATGGCTGCTTCGGCTACCTCAGCTTTGCACGCGAGCTGCTCGCTCGCGCGAAACGCTGGTTCGACAGATCCGAGGTTGTCGGGGCTCACGGCCGAGCGCTCCGTGCATGACGGCGCGACGAGCGGACTATCGATCGACAGCACATGGTGTTCGCGTCGCGTGAGCGGGGGCGGCAAGGCCGACGCGCGTGCTGACGAGTGGGGTTGCTCGGCGCCGCAATAGTCGGGCGGAGCGAACAGCCGCAAAACTTCCGGCGCCGAATCGGCGGCGAGGCCGAGTGGATCGGGCGCAGAGCGGCCTTCCAGCCGGCCAAAGCAGTCGTCGATCGTGCTTTCGCCCGAGAGCAGGGTTTCGATCGAGCCGGCGTTGCCTTGCTTTGTATCTGCAGATGCTCCGTGCGCCGCTTCTTCATCCGTATCGCGAGGTATGGCATGCGGTATGGCATGCGCCGGCGCCTCGTCCGATTGATCGACCCATGATTCCGTGACCGAGGCCTGGGGATCGCTCAGCGCCCGCCAGTATTGCGCATGCAAGGTGGCGATGAGATCGGCCGCGCATGGGCCGGCGCTCGTGGCGTTCGAAGCCGCGGATGTTTCGCCCGGTTCGTGCCACGCTTGCTCTGCTCGTCTTCCTACATTTGCCCCGCCGATCAGACTGAGGATCGGATCGGCGTCTTGCGGCTCACGCACATGCGCTTTGAACGAAGCATCGAATTCGGGTGCTTGCTGCGCTGGCGGCTCGTGTTCGGCGATCAACGTAGGCTCGACGTTGGGGGCGCTCGGCCGGCGGCGCCACGGGAGGCGCAGTGAGTCCATGGAAAGGGATCTGTCTTCCAAAAAGGTCGCCATTTAAACACGGATGGCGATGAAATGCTTATCTCTTAATTAATGATCGTTAGTTGGTGCGCCGTTATTTGAGATGTGCCTGTTTTGGGTGACTGGATTCAATAAGAGGAGATGTCGAGGGCGGATATTTCGGTGTTTCTTCGAAGTGACGAAATTCGAGAAAATTCTCATTCTAAATGCCCAGGTAAGGCCCGCAAGCCAACGCCGACGGGGAGTATGAGGAAACGTGGCGCGTCTCTCTATGGGTTGTCGATAGCCTGCCGCGACGAGATCTCTGTCGCTTTCTTGCCGACGGGTTCTTGATGATAGTTCGTGTTCGTGTTGATAATTCAGCCCACTGAGAGTTGACGAAGCTTCAAGAAATAGATGAATTCGAATAATGAGAAGAAGACCATGCTAAAGCGCGTGGCTGTATCGCTATGCCGCGCGGGTGTTGACCGTGCAACGTGCGGGAGCAGTGCGATCATTAGAACGCGTGGCGACGACGGCGTAAGCCATCGGGATCGCGCATGACGATTCCACGCCAGGCACTGTTCGGTAAGCTCGGTGGTGCGCTCTACCGAGGCATCGAATCAGCCACCACGTTTTGCAAGCTGCGTGGCAACCCTTATGTCGAGCTAGTCCACTGGCTGCACCAAGTCTTGCAGCAGCCCGATGGCGATTTGCATCGCATCGTGCGGCACGCGGGCCTCGATCGCGATGTGCTCGATCGCGACTTTGCTCGCGCGCTGGCTGCGTTGCCGGCCGGCGCCAGTTCGATCAGCGATTTCTCATGGCACATCGAATCGGCGATCGAGCGCGCGTGGGTACAGGCCACGCTCGGCTATGGCGATAGCCGCGTGCGCGGCGCGTGGCTCGTGGCGGCGCTTGTCGCTACTCCCGAGCTGCGGCGCGTGCTGCTCGCGATCTCCCCGGATTTCGGCAAGATCCCCACCGAGGGGCTAGCCGATGTGCTGCCCGCGTGGATCGATGGCTCGCCCGAAGCGGCCGGCGCGTCCTATGACCGTGGCGAATTCGCGCCCGCCGCGCCGGGCGAGGCATCGAGCGCGATGCCGTCTGCGACGAAAAGCGCATCGCTCGATCAGTACTGTAAGGATCTGACCGCGCGGGCGCGTGCTGGAGGGATCGACGCCGTGATCGGCCGAGAGCTCGAGATTCGAACCATGATCGACGTGCTGCTGCGCCGCCGGCAGAACAATCCGCTGGTGACGGGCGAAGCCGGGGTAGGCAAAACCGCCGTGGTCGAAGGGCTGGCGCGGGCCATCGCGGCAGGTGGCGTGCCGCCGGCGCTCGCCGATGTGCGCCTGCTTTCGCTCGACGTCGGGGCGTTGCTGGCCGGAGCGAGCATGAAGGGCGAGTTCGAAGCGCGTCTAAAAGGCGTACTCGAAGCCGCCGCCAAATCGCCCGTGTCTGTGATTCTCTTTGTCGACGAAATCCATACGTTGGTGGGCGCGGGCGGCCAGGCCGGCACGGGCGATGCGGCCAATCTGCTCAAGCCCGCGCTGGCACGCGGAACGATCCGCATGATCGGGGCGACGACCTGGGCGGAGTTCAAACGTCACATCGAGAAAGATCCCGCGCTGACCCGCCGCTTCCAGGTGTTGCAAGTGGCCGAGCCTGCGGAGCCCGCCGCAGTCGACATGGTGCGGGGGCTGGCCGCTACTTTTGCTCGGCATCATGGGGTAGTCGTGCGCGACGAAGCGATCCGCGCCGCCGTCACGCTTTCTCACCGCTACATTCCGTCGCGTCAATTGCCGGACAAGGCGATCAGCCTGCTCGACACGGCGTGCGCGCGGGTCGCGCTGTCGCAGCATGCCGCGCCGCGCGAATTGGAGGAGGTGCGGCGGCGGTTGGCGGCTGCGCGCGTCGAAGAGGGTCTGCTCGCGCAAGAGGCGCGGATGGGACTCGATGCGGACCAAGCAGTGGCAGGGGTTCGCGCGCGCATCGATGGATTAACGGCGGAAGAAGCGGCGATCGACGCGCGCTGGCGTGACGAGGCGGCTGCCGCGCAAGCGCTTATCAATGCGCGTCAAGCGGTTGAGGACGCGGCCAATGCGCCCGATGCCTCATGTACCGCAGCTGCCGTTGACTCGCTCGACTCGCTCGACTCGCTCGACTCGCTCGTCGACCCGACAGACCGAGCGGTATCGATAGCCAAGCTGCGCGAACTCGAACAAGCGCTCGCCCGCTTGCAAGGCGATCCGCCGCTGGTGTTCCCGGAAGTGGACGAGGCGATCGTCGCCGAAATCGTTGCCGACTGGACCGGCATCCCCGTCGGCCGCATGGTGACCGACGAGCTTGCCGCGGTGCGCGTCTTACCCGACACGCTGGAAGCGCGGGTGATCGGACAATCCGGTGCGCTGCGCCGCATCGCCGAGCGCGTGCAGACGGCTCGCGCGGGCCTGGCCGATCCAAACAAGCCGCTGGGCGTCTTCCTGCTCGCCGGCCCCTCCGGCGTCGGCAAAACCGAAACGGCGCTGGCGCTGGCCGAAGCGCTCTACGGCGGCGAGCAGAACCTGATCACGGTCAACATGAGCGAGTACCAGGAGGCTCATACCGTATCGGGCTTGAAGGGCGCCCCGCCGGGCTATGTCGGTTATGGAGAGGGCGGGGTTCTCACCGAGGCGGTTCGCCGTCGACCGTATTCCGTCGTGCTGCTCGACGAAATCGAGAAAGCCCACCGCGACGTGCATGAGATGTTCTTCCAAGTATTCGACAAGGGGTACATGGAGGATGGCGATGGGCGCCACATCGATTTCCGCAACACGACGATTCTGCTGACAAGCAACGTCGGCGCCGAACGCTGCGCGAGCCTATGCGCCGATCCTTCCAAAGCGCCGGACATCGACGGCCTGCGCGAAGCGCTCGCGGCTGAGTTGTTGAAGGCGTTCCCGGCGGCGTTCCTCGGGCGTGTCACCGTCGTGCCCTACCGTCCGCTCGCCGATAACGCGCTCGCCAGCATCGTGCATCTGCATCTACGCCGCGTCGTCCACCGTATGGCCGACACTCACGGCATCGAGCTCGGCTATAGCCAGGCGCTGGTCGACTACATCGTCGGCCGATGTCAGGTGCAGGAAACGGGCGCACGGGTGCTCATCGGCTTTATCGAGCAGCACGTGTTGCCGCGGCTCGGTGGAGTGTGGCTCGACGCCTTCGCCGCGAAACGACCGCTCTTGCACATCGCGATCGGGGTGGCCGACCCGTCCCACGCGCCCGCGCAGGCGCTTACCTTCGATTCAGCGTTCCGCGATTCATAAGCATCCGACTCATCGGAACATTCCTTATTTCGTCACCGTTTAGGAGTCCTTAATGTCTGCTTCAGACAGTTCGCAGAAATTTCTTGCGCGCAATCGTGCGCCGCGTGTCCAGATCGAATACGACGTCGAAGTCTATGGCTCGGAAAAAAAGGTCGAACTCCCGTTCGTGATGGGCGTGTTGGCCGACCTATCGGGCAAACATCCGATCGAGCCGCTGCCCGCGGTATCGGACCGGAGTTTTCTCGACATCGATATCGACAATTTCGACGAGCGCATGAAGGCGATCCGCCCGCGCGCGGCGTTCGCCGTGCCTAACACGCTGACGGGCGACGGCCAGATGATGGTCGACGTGACCTTCGAAAGCATGGAGGACTTCTCGCCCGCGGCGATCGCGCGGCAGGTCGAGCCGCTGCGGCAACTGCTCGAAGCGCGCATGCAACTGGCGAATTTGCAGACGTATATGGACGGAAAATCGGGCGCCGAATCGCTAGTCACGCAATTGTTGCGCGACCCGGCGCTGCTGAAATCGCTGGCCGCCGCGCCCAAGCCCGAGCGACGCGACAGCAACAGCAGCGAGGCCGCTGCCGACGAAAGCGCGAGCTGATCGAGCATCGAACCGATCAAGCCGACCGTCCTAACCGACGAACCGACCGAGGATAACCACCGTGGCGAAACAAGAAGCCCAGGCCGCTCAGGCCCAAACCGCAACCCCGACGCATTCCGACTTCGCGCAGCTGCTCGAAAAGGAATTCCGGCCCAAGACCGATCATGCCCGCGAAGCCGTGGAATGCGCGGTGCTAACGCTGGCCGAGCAAGCGCTCGCGCAGTCGGTCACGATGAGCGACGACGCCTACAAGAGCATTGCGGCGATCATCGCGCAGATCGACAAAAAGCTGTCCGAGCAGATCAATCTCATCTTGCACCACGAAGATCTACAAGAGCTTGAATCGGCGTGGCGAGGATTGAGCCATTTGGTCTCGAACACCGAAACCGACGAGCACTTGAAGATCCGCTTCATGGACGTATCGAAGGCGGAGCTGCACCGCACGATGCGCCGTCACAAGGGTATCGCGTGGGATCAGAGCCCGCTCTTCAAGCAAATTTACGAACAAGAATACGGGCAGCTTGGCGGCGAACCGTACGGCTGCCTCGTCGCCGATTACTACTTCGACCACACGCCGCCCGATGTCGATCTGCTCGGCTCGATTGCGAAAGTTGCGGCGGCAGCGCATACGCCGTTTATCGCCGGCGCCGCGCCCTCTGTGCTGCAAATGGAATCGTGGCAGGAACTCGCCAATCCGCGCGATCTCACGAAAATCTTCACGCAGAACCTCGAATACACCGCATGGAATTCGTTGCGCAATACAGAGGACGCGCGCTACATCGGTCTAGCGATGCCGCGCTTCCTGGCGCGCCTTCCGTACGGCGCGAAAACCAACCCCGTCGACGAATTCGATTTCGAGGAAGCCACCAACGGGTCCGATCATAGCCGTTACGGATGGGCGAACGCAGCCTACGCCATGGGCGTGAACATCAACCGCTCGTTCAAGCTGTACGGCTGGTGCTCGCTGATACGCGGCGTCGAATCGGGCGGCACGGTCGAGAACCTGCCGTGCCATACGTTCCCCACCGATGACGGCGGCATCGACATGAAGTGCCCGACCGAGATCGCGATCTCGGATCGCCGCGAGGCGGAGCTTTCGAAGAACGGCTTCATCCCGCTCGTGCATCGCAAGAATACCGATCACGCGACGTTTATCGGCGCGCAGTCGCTGCAAAAGCCGGCGGAGTATTACGACCCGGACGCGACCGGCAACGCGAACCTATCGGCTCGTCTGCCTTATCTCTTCGCCTGTTCGCGCTTTGCGCATTACCTCAAGTGCATCGTGCGCGACAAGATCGGCGCGTTCAAAGAGCGCGAGGACATGCAGCGCTGGCTCAACGAATGGATCATGCATTACGTCGATGCCGATCCGGCCAATTCATCGCAGGAGACCAAGGCGCGCCGGCCGCTCGCGGCGGCCGAGGTGCTCGTCGAGGACGTGGAAGGCAACCCGGGCTATTACCAGGCGAAGTTTTTCTTGCGCCCGCACTTTCAGCTCGAAGGCCTCACGGTTTCGCTGCGCCTCGTCACCAAGCTTCCTTCGATCAAGGAAGCGGCGTAACGGCGCGGGAGCGACCGCTGCGCAGCTAAGCGTCTACCAATCTATTCATTCGTTTGACCGGAGTCCGGCGGCGTCGACACGACGCTGACGGGCTGCGGCCTTTTGTCATCAACTTCAAGGAGTGCTGATATGGCGCAGGACATTTTTCTGAAAATCGACGGCATCAACGGCGAATCGCTCGACGACGCCCACAAAGACGAAATCGAGATTCTCAACTGGGAGTGGGAAATCCAGCAGGAGTCGTCGATGCATTCGGGCAGCGGCGGCGGCGCCGGCAAGGCCACCGTCAAGGATCTGACGTTCGAACACAACATCGACCGCGCGAGCCCGAATTTGATGAAGTACGCGCTGACGGGCAAGCACATCAACGAGGCCGTGCTCGTGATGCGCAAGGCAGGCGGCAACCCGCTGGAATATTTGAAGATCACGATGAACGACGTGATCGTCACGCGCGTGAAGCCTTCCGGCAGCCGTAGCGATGCCGAAAAGAGCCGCGAGGCCGTATCGCTGTCGTTCTCAAAGGTGAAGCACGAATACGTCGTGCAAAACGCGCAGGGCGGCAGCGGCGGCGCGGTGACGGCCGGCTTCGACATCAAGGGCAACAAGGAAGCGTAAGCGTCGGCGAACGTTCGGCCCCGGCAAAAGCAGCGTGCTTCGCCGGGGCCGAGCATTCGAGGACTCATCGGTCCATGGGTTCATTGATTCGTTGATTGACCGGTCGATGGATTGGCTGATTCATCGACTCGCTAGGAAATTTTGCATGCGTTCGTTCTCGACCATCACAGCGTCGTTAGCCGCACTCGTTAGCGTCGCGGCGCTGGCCGGCTGCGTCAGCAGCGCACCCAAGCCGGAAGTGAAAGAGCCGGTGCGGCTCGAGCTGAAAGTCAGCGCCCTTTCTGGCGTCAACCCGGGCGACCAAGGGCGAGCCGAGCCCATCGTCGTGCGTATCTATGCGTTGAAAAATGCCAACGCATTCAACGAGGCCGATTTCTTCACGCTGCAGAAACGTGACAAGACCGTATTGGCCGACGATCTCGTCAACCGTGACGAGTTCGTCTTGCGGCCTGGCGAGCATCGAACGATCGTCGGTCCCTTTGACCCCTCGACGACGGCGATTGGCGTGCTGGCCGCTTACCGCGACCTGCCGAATTCAGTATGGCGAGCGGTGTATTCGATGCCCGCGACGCAAAAGACCGCTTGGTATCGATTCTCCAAGCCGAAGCTCAAGCTCGCCATCGATCTCGAGGCCAACGCCATCAAGATCACCGAAGTAAAGCGATGACAAACGTGAAGCAACGAGACGGACGATACATATGAGCTGGTACGCCAAAGTCGCCTGGCAGGAAGGGTTGTTTTTTCGACCGCAGCTGTTTCAACAACAGGAACGCTATTTCGAAAAGTACGCGCATATGCGGGCGGCGCCGCTTTCGCCGTTCTTCTTCGGCTTCACGCATTACGCGATCGATATCGAAGCGCTGGCGTTGGGCAAAGTGATCGTCAAATCGGCCGGGGGCGTGTTCGCGGACGGCACCCCGTTCGACGCGCCGGGCAACACAATATTGCCGCCGCCATTGACGATCCGGCCTGAGCATCTCGATCAAGTGATCTATCTCGCGGTGCCCGTGCGTCTGCCGAACTGTGAAGAGACGACCTTCGACGATACGTCCGATTCGTTGGCGCGCTATGCGGTATTCGATACCGAGCTGCGCGACACGAATTCGACTGGCCTTGGGCCGGAGCAGGTGCAGTTATCGGATTTGCGTTTGCGTCTTTTGCCTGAGAAGGAACTCGGCAACGCGTGGATAGGATTGGCGTTCGCCCGTGTGAAGACGATCCGTTCCGACGGCAGCATCGAACTCGACGACACGCTCGTGCCACCTGTGTCGGGCTACGGGGCGAGCCCGCTGCTCACTAGCTGGGTCACCAAAATCCATGACCTCGCGCGCTTACGGGCCAATGCGCTGGCGCAGCGGCTCGCCGGTACGGAGGAGACGACAGCAAGCGCCGCGACGGTGAGCGATTACCTATTGCTGCAGATCTTGAACCGCTACGAGCCGCTGCTGCAGCACTTGCTGCATGTACCGGCCGTCTCTCCGGCCGACGTGTACGCGTTGCTTATCGGCATGGCGGGCGAGTTGTCGACGCATCTGCGGACCGATACCCGGCGGCCGCTCGCGTCGCAGCCGGCGTACCGACATACGGCGCCGTACGCGTGTTTGAAACCGATCGTCGATGACACGCACCGCTTGCTCAACGCGGTGTTGGTGCGCAGCGCCCAGAGCATCGCGCTGAAGGATTTGAGCCATGGCATGCATGACGCCGTGGTCGATCCCGCCGATATGCGCGGATTCACTGCGCTCGTGCTGGCCGTGCATGCCGCGATGCCGCCTGACGTACTGCAACAGCAGTTTCTCGCGCAAGCCAAGGTCGGTCCGTCCGACAAGCTGCCTAGCCTTGTCGGCAGTCATTTGCCGGGTATCGGCCTGCAGGCGCTGCCCGTACCGCCACGGCAGATTCCGTTCAACGCCGGCTACATCTATTACGAGCTGACGCGGGGTGGGCCGCTTTGGGAGGAAATCGCACGCCACGGCGGCATTGCACTGCATGTGGCGGGGGAGTTTCCGTCGCTCAGGATGGAGTTGTGGGGTGTGCGGTGATAAACGCGCGTCCGATCGAATGATTCATCACCTTCGTCACCTTTAACAGGAATTCCGATGATTGACCGTTCCACTCAACAACCGTCCTTTGCTTTCGTCGCGGCTTCGTGGGGAGCGTTGCTCGCCGGCTTTTTCGCATACCTGATTGGATTGTGGAATGCCGAGATGCAACTTAACGAGAAGGGCTATTACTTCACCGTTCTGATGTACGGGCTATACGCGGCCATTTCGCTGCAAAAGAGCGTCCGGGATCGCGTCGAAGGCATTCCGGTAACGGGCATCTATTACGGGCTGAGTTGGATGTCGCTGTTGCTCGCGAATCTGCTGCTCGCTGTGGGACTGTTCAACGCAACGCTCGCGCTGAGCGAAAAGGGGTTTTACGCGATGTCGTTCGTGCTTGCCCTCTTCGGCGCGATCGCGGTCCAGAAGAATACGCGCGACATCCAGGCGAGCCGGCTCGGCAACCATGACCGGATTTTGGACCGCGACGCGCGTGAGTCTGAAAGTGCCAACTGATTCTTCCGTGACCATCGGACGAGCGCATCACTCAGTGGCTTGGCAGCGCGATCGCATGGAAGCGTGCGCTTTTCGGGCGAGCTGAAACTACGGGAGAAGCGGAAATGGCTTTGTTTGATGCATCGCGGACGCTGTCAATCGCCGGGGCCGCCCTGCCGATGTATGGCGATCAACCGATCCTCACGCCGGTCAAACTGAGCGGCGGGGAAACGCTTGGCGAGTTGTTCGAGTACACGCTCGAACTAAAAACGCCCGATTCGCTCTCGTTCTCGCCGAGTATCGCGGCGAACATCGATTTGGATAAGCTGATCGGCACCGAGGTGACCGTCTCGATCGAGCTTGAGGGTAAGGGGCATTTCATCCCTGGCCTGCGCGGTAACGCTGGAATGGGGAACATCGGTGCGGGTACGCGAGAGATCACCGGTGTTGTCAGCAGCGCGAGCATCGTGCGGGAAGACGGCCGCACGATCGTGTATGTGCTCACGCTGAGTTCCTGGTTGTGGCATGCCACGCAGAACAAAGCATGCCGCATCTTTCAAGACATGACGGTGGTTGAGATTGCCGATGCGGTGCTCGGCGCCTACGCGGATCGGCAAACGGGAGATAAACGTGAGTTTAAAGAAATGGCTAATCGGCTTACTGACGGCAGCGGTTGCGGCGGTGCTATCGGGATGCAGTAGCTTTCACGCTGATGTTCCCGAAACCATTGTCGTTCCTAAGCTAGTTGAATTGGGTAGCGGCGGCACCAGTGCTTTGAACTACACCCCTTGGTACATCCATATGTTTTCGATCTCGGGGCCCAAAGGCTCGGGCATCGGAGGCGGCGGGCCGAATGTGATGCCAGCCAAAGAAGACGGCCGGCCTTCGGGAGGGGGAGCGGAGACCTGCTGTACGAGCTATCCGCACGCATGGCAACCGGAATTGAAATTGACGGTACGTTGGTTGGCATTCAAGGACGTCAAGCGACTGGGTGCGAAGGCCCCGGGGTCTTGGTACAAGGCAGAAAAGGTTCAATGGCCACCGTATGAGGGACGCCAAGCAGGAGGTGTCTGGGTGATCTTTCTGCCGAACGATTGCGTCAAAGTGATGATCGCTGACGGCAACGCGAACGGGCACAACTCGGTTCGCGTCCGCCCGTCTGCCGATGATCCTTACGTCGCTCAGGGCGTGGTCGATAACGAGTGGAACGAGAAGTATCCGAACGGTGTATTGCGAGGGCTTGAGAAATGAATAAATGGATAACCGGCCTACTGACGGCAGCGGTTGCGGCGGTGCTATCGGGATGCGGCAGTTTGCGCGCCGATGTTCCAGAAACGATTGTTATTCCGAAGCGAGTTGAGCTGGGAAGCGATGGCTCGAGTGCTTTGAACTACACGCCCTGGTACATCCATATGTTTTCGATCTCGGGGCCTAGAGGATCAGGCATCGGAGGCGGTGGGCCGAATGTGATGCCGGCCAAAGAAGACGGGCGACCTTCAGGAGGCGGGGCAGAATCGTGTTGCACGAGCTACCCACAGGAATGGCAGCCGGATTTGAAATTGACGGTGCGTTGGCTGGCATTTAAGGACGTCAAGCGACTCGGCGCGAAGGCCCCGGGGTCTTGGTACAAGGCTGAAAACGTTCGATGGCCGCCGTACGACGGGCGCCAATCGGGAGTGGCTTGGACGATTTTTTTGCCGGGCGATCGCGTCAAGATCGTGATCGCGAATCCTGACGCGCATGACCTCGCCCCGGGTGCCGGTCCGCCCGCTTCTACCGATCCCTACGTCGCCCAGGGCGTAGTTGATCAGGAGTGGAACGAGAAGTATCCGAACGGCGTATTGCGAGGGCTTGAGTAATGAATGTCAGATGGCCAGATTCGATGTCAGAAGGCGGTCGCCTGTTAGGCAAGGAGGCGCACGTTGCGTGGGCGAGCGGCTATTGTGAAGTGGTTGAGCCGACGGCGTCGTGCCAGCAGACCCTAAACATCTCGCTATTCTTCGACGGTACGAACAACAACGATGACGAAGATAACGTTAAGTGGCGGGATTCGTTGACGAAGAGTCATACCAACGTCGCGCGACTATATAACGTCGCGTTAGATGACGATACGAAAGGGATCTATAAGTATTACATTCCCGGCGTTGGCACCCCATTCCCGAAGATCGGAGAGTTCACCTATTCCGAGGGAGGCAAGGCCTTTGCGGCTGGATTCAATCAACGTTGCGTGTGGGCATACACGCGTGTGCTTAACGCCGCGTATCGGTCGATTCGGAAGGACGCGCGATGGGATCTGATCGATAAAGACGATGCCCATATGCTCTGCAACGCGGGCGCCTACAGTAACAAGCAAGACTTCAAGCAGTGTTTCGAGCCGTACCTGACACGCCTCAAAGCGGCACACGCACAGGCCGTAGAAAAAGGCCGATGGTCCAACACGATCAAGCAGATCTGGATCAACGTGATCGGCTTTTCACG
>DATJJH010000133.1:0-2519 GCA_035492395.1 Trinickia sp.
CGTGCGATTGGCCGAACGGGGCGACGTCGATCTGATGTATTTGTCGACGACCGACTACGTTCAGCACAAGTGCGCACCGGGCAGCGAGGGCGCCAACGCGTTCTACGCGATGATGGACCGCTACCTCGCCCGGCTCGACGCCCTCGGCTGGACGATCGGGCTCACGGCGGACCACGGGATGAACGCGAAGCATGACCCCCGCACCGGCGCGCCGAACGTCGTCTATCTGCAGGACGCGCTCGACGCCTGGCTCGGCGCGCAGCGTTCGCGCGTCGTATTGCCGATCACTGATCCGTACGTGGTTCACCACGGCGCCCTCGGATCGTTCGCGACGGTGCATCTCACCGATGCGGCGCAGCCGGCCGATTCGACGCTGATCGAACGGACCATGGCGCACATCGCCGGGATCGACGGAATCGAGCTCGTGCTCGACAACATGCAAGCTTGCGCCCGCTTCGAACTGATGCCCGAACGCATCGGCGAGATCGTCGTGGTCTCGCGTCGCGACTTCGCGATCGGTTCGCGTCGCGCCGCGCACGACTTGTCGGGGCTGACGGTGCCGCTGCGTTCTCACGGCGGGCTCTCCGAACAAACCGTGCCGCTCGTTTTCAACCGGCGCGTCGATGACATCGAGACGCTTTACGGCGGTCGCCGTCTGCGTAGTTTCGATGTGTTCGACATCGCGCTGAACCATGCGAGGCAATCGTGAACGCCATAGCCGAAGCCGAGATCAAACATGCAGCGCTCAGGGATCATGATGCTTTCCGCGCGGAGGCGTTGCGGCTTTGTGGCGAACGGGCGCCGCGCGCGCGCACGTTCGATGTCTTCGATCCCTATACGGGCATGCGGGTGGGGACTGTTCCGCTCGCGAGCGTCGATGACGTTCGCGCCGCGCTCGAATATGCCGCCGCTTATCGGCCGACGCTGACGCGATTCGAGCGAGCGCACATTCTCGAGCGTGCAGCGATGCTGCTGCGCGAGCGGACCGAAGCCGCCTCCGATCTGATTACGCTCGAGTCGGGTCTCTCGAAAGAGGACTCCCGCTACGAGATCGGCCGCGTTGCCGACGTGCTGAAGTTCGCGGCCATGGAAGCGCTGCGCGACGATGGGCAAAGCTTCTCGTGCGATCTGACGCCGCACGGCAAGAGGCGGCGCGTGTTCACGCAGCGTGAGCCGCTAGCCGGTGCGATCGTCGCAATCACGCCGTTCAATCACCCGATGAACCAGGTCGCGCACAAGATCGCGCCGGCGATTGCGACGAACAACCGGGTCGTCCTGAAGCCATCGGAAAAGGTGCCGCTTTCGGCGCTATGGTTGGCCGATCTGCTCTACGAAGCCGGATTGCCCGCGCCGATGCTGCAGGTCCTGACGGGCGACCCGCGCGAGATTGCCGATACGCTCGTGACGCATCCGCTCGTGGAACTCGTGACATTCACCGGCGGCGTATCGATCGGCAAGCACATTGCCGCGCGAGCCGGCTACCGGCGCTGCGTGCTCGAACTGGGCGGCAACGATCCGTTGATCGTGCTCGACGACGCCGATGTCGAACGCGCCGCCGCGCTCGCGGTGCAGGGCTCGTACCGCAATTCCGGGCAGCGCTGCACGGCGGTCAAGCGCATGCTGGTCGATCGACGCATCGCCGCCGCGTTCACCGAATGCGTGGTCGAGCTGACGCGCGCTTGGACCTACGGCGATCCGTTCGATGCGGCGAACCGCATGGGCACGGTCATCGACGAGGCCGCCGCTCGCTCGTTCGAGGCGCGCGTGGACGAGGCGGTCGCATCGGGCGCCCGCGTGCTGGCCGGCCATCGGCGCGAGGGCGCGCTCTATGCGCCGACCGTCGTCGATCCGTCCATGACGCTCGTGCGCGAGGAAACGTTCGGTCCCGTTTCGCCCATCATCACGTTCGCATCGATCGACGAAGCGATCGCCCTCGCCAACGGCACGGCGTTCGGGCTCTCCTCAGGCGTGTGCACGAATCGACAGGACGTCATCGCTCGCTTCGTGAACGAGCTGCGCGTGGGCACCGTCAACGTATGGGAAGTACCGGGCTACCGGATCGAGCTGACGCCGTTCGGCGGCATCAAGGATTCGGGGCTCGGCTACAAGGAAGGGGTGCAGGAAGCCATGAAAAGCTTCACGAACCTGAAGACGTTTTCGCTGCCGTGGGAGTGAGGCAATGGCATTGAGTCTCGACGATATTCGCACGCTGTACGAACGGCACGGCGATCTTGCCTACAGCGGCGAGCGCGTGACGCAGCTCGAACATGCGCTGCAAAGCGGGGCCCTTGCCGAGGAGGCGAGCGCGGACGATGCGCTCGTCGCCGCGGCATTTCTGCACGACCTCGGTCACTTGCTGAACCTGCAAGGCGAGACGCCGAGCGCCCACGGCATCGACGACAAGCATCAGTACTTCGCACTGCCGTTCTTGCGTCCGGTGCTGCCCGATTGCGTACTCGAGCCGATTCGCTTGCATGTCGATGCGAAGCGCTATCTGTGCGCCGTCGATTCGGGGTATG
>DATJJH010000134.1:0-18055 GCA_035492395.1 Trinickia sp.
GCCGCGCCGTCGGCCATCGAGGGCGTCGCGGATTTGCAAAGCGGTGCGCGCGCTCCAGTTTCGCTCGCGCTCGGACACCGGGGTGTCGTTCATGGGCACGCCTCGTTCGACGCCCGACGGTGCGCACGCCGCTCGCACCGCGGCCCTGCGGCGTACGAGGAAGCGGCGACTGCGAATCGTTCGAGCTTTCGTCTATTGGATGTCAAGTGTGGCAGTGTTTTGGGCTTTGCGCAGTGCGGCGAACGCGAGAGACCGCCCATGGAGCGCGCCACGGGCGAGCGGTTGCAAGGGCCGTGCCGCCCGTGGCCACTAGCCGTCGGGGCGATGACGTGCGCAGCGACTGCGTCGCGGGCCGCAACCCGTTGTGGAATCCGCCGGGCTCGCCCGCCTGTGTTTCGGGGCTGGCCGTCTGCCTCTTGTTCGCGCTCGCGTTTTTCGCTGTGAGAGGTCTCGAATTCGCCTCATTGAACGTCAAATGGTATGCGAACGCCTACGGGTCGATCGTATAGTTCTTGCTGGGGCTGCATACGACCCACCTCGTCACCGATACGATCGATACGGCCGCCCTGGAGGAATCGCCCCGATGAAAAAGCCGCCGCGCATGGCAACGGACCTCCTGGTGCTGACGCTGCCGGCCGTGCTGGCGATCGCCATGGGCACAGGCCGACCGCGCGCGCCGGCGCCGACGCACACCGACCCGCCCGCCGATGCAGCGTTGCTTGCGCGCGGCGAATATGTCGCCAAGGCAGCCGATTGCGCGGGCTGCCACACCGCGGCCAAGGGCGGCGCTCCGTTCGCGGGGGGACTCGGCATGGGCTCGCCGTTCGGCACGATCAAGACGAGCAACATCACGCCGGACCGCAGCTACGGCATCGGCCGCTATACGTTCGAGGAGTTCGATCGCGCCGTTCGGCACGGCGTAGCACCCGGCGGCAAGGCGCTCTATCCGGCCATGCCCTATCCGGAATTTTCAAAGATGTCAGACGAGGACATGCGCGCCCTGTACGCCTACTTGATGCAGCGCGTCGCGCCCGTACCGAAGCCCAACGAGCCGGCCGATGTCGCTTTCCCGTTCAATCAGCGCTGGACGCTCTTCGGTTGGCAGTTCTTCTTCATGCCGCGCGGCGGATTCAAATCGCACGCGCCCAACGATCCGCAGTGGACGCGAGGCGCCTACCTCGTGCAGTCGCTCGGCCATTGCGGTGCGTGCCACACACCGCGCGGCTGGGGTTATCAAGAACTCGGCTACGACGAATCGGCCGCCCGGTTCCTGACGGGGGGCATCAACGACCATTGGTTCGCCGCGAATTTGACGGGGGATCCAGGCTCCGGCCTGGGCCGCCTGGGCGAAGCCGATATCGCGCGTTTCCTGAAAACGGGCCACGCAGCAGGCAACATCGCCTACGGCAGCATGGTTGAGCAGATCGAAGACAGTACGCAGTACCTCTCCGACGCCGACCTGCTCGCCATCGCGCACTATCTGAAAACCTTGCCGCCCCGGCAGCCTTCCGGCACCTTCGCGCCCGTCACGCAGCCGGCGCGCGCGCCAAGCAACGGCAACCGCGTACCCGATTCGCAATCGGTCGGGTACATCGTCTATCGCTCGTTCTGCGCCCAATGCCACGGCGACGACGGCAAGGGCGTGCCGCTGGTCTTCCCCGCGCTCCCCGGCAATCCATCGGTTCTGGCAAAAGACACGACATCGTTGATTCGCCTCCTCGTTGAAGGCAGCAACAGCCCGGCTACGCTCAGCGGCCCGCCGCGCCAGCGCATGCCCGGGTTCGCGGGGCTGCTTTCGAACGCACAGATCGCCGATGCGCTCACTTACATTCGCGGCGCCTGGGGCAACGACGCGCAGCCGATTTCGGGCAACGATGTCGCCTCGCTGCGGCAGACCTTGCATAAGTAGCCGCGGGAGCCTAGGAGCGGGCTGCCGCTTTCCGCGATGTCGATCGTTCGACAGGCGAGGCGCGAGCGCGCGCTTGCCGCACGCGCATACCCATAGTTGGGCCCACGCGTGCGCAATTGTCGTGCGGGCGTAAGCCAAGCGCTTTACACTGCGCGTATCGTCTTATCGAGCCTCCCAAGCGCCTGCTTCATGCATCGTTCATCGTTGTTCATTTCTGCATCGCCGGCCCGATTCGGGTTGGCGACACCTGCCTGATCATGCCCTCGTGTCCCGCCCTCTTCATCGGCGCCATGGCATCGGGCCAAGGCAAGACCACCATCACGGCAGCGCTCGCTCGCGCCCATCGCCGCCGTGGCCTGCGTGTACGCATCTTTAAGACCGGCCCCGATTTTCTCGACCCGACCATTCTCGAACGCGCGAGCGGGGCGAGCGTCGATTCGCTCGACCTGTGGATGGTGGGCGAAACGCATTGCCGGCAGTTGCTGGCCGATGCCGCGCGCGACGCCGACCTCATTCTCGTCGAAGGCATGATGGGATTGTTCGACGGTACGCCGAGCGGCGCGGATCTGGCCAAGCGCTTCGGATTGCCGGTCGCCGCCGTCATCGACGCGCAAGCCATGGCGCAGACCTTCGGAGCGGTGGCGCTCGGTCTTGCACGCTTCGATGCGTCGCTGGCGTTCCACGGCGTCTTCGCCAATCGCGTCGGTTCCGACTACCACGCACGCATGCTCGAAGATGCCTTGCCCAAGGAAGTACGCTGGCTCGGACACGTGCCCGGCACGCCGGATATCGCGCTGCCCGAGCGGCACCTGGGCCTCCATAGCGCGGGAGAAATCGACGATCTCGACGCACGCATCGACCGCGCGGCCGATGCGCTCGAGCCGACCGCGCTTGCCAAGCTGCCGCCGCCCGTCGACTTCGACGCACCGCCGGCGTCGGCGCTGCCGCGTCTGCTCGACGGTGTTCATGTCGCCGTCGCGCAAGACGCTGCATTCTCGTTCGTTTATCCGGCGAATCTTCGCTTGCTCGTTTCGCTCGGCGCACGCGTGAGCACGTTTTCGCCGCTGGCCGACGAGCCGCTTCCGGCGGGCGCCGACGCGCTGTATTTGCCCGGCGGTTATCCCGAATTGCACGCGAGCACGCTCGCGCGCCATCGGCGCACGGCCGATGCCGTTCGCGCCCATGCGGCCGCCGGCCGCCCGCTGTTCGCGGAATGCGGCGGCATGCTTTATCTGCTCGACACGCTCACCGACAGCGCGGGCGTAACGACACCCATGCTCGGTCTGCTGCCCGGACACGCGACGCTGAGCACGCGACTCGCGGCGCTCGGCATGCAATCGATCGTCGGCAAGCACGGCGAAATGCGCGGCCACACGTTTCACTACTCGCATATCGACACGGCCCTTGCGCCAATCTTGACCGCGCGGCACGCGCAGTCCGATGCGCCGGGCGAACCGCTGTACCGTCACGGGGCGATCGTCGCCTCGTATCTTCACGGGTATTGGCCTTCCAACCCAGCTTTCGCAGCCGCACTATTTCATGGCGACGCAATTTGACGACGACGAACGCGCGGCCGTCTACCGCGCGATTTACGAACGCCGCGATATGCGGCATTTCGTGCGCGCCCCCGTGGATGCAACCGTGCTTTCGCGGTTGATCGCCGCGGCCCACCATGCGCCGAGCGTAGGGTTCATGCAGCCGTGGCGCATCGCGCGCATCACCGATCGCGCACTGCGCGCAGCGCTGCACGATGCCGTCGAGCGCGAACGCGTGCGTACGGCCGATGCGCTGGGCGAGCGGCACGACGAATTCATGCGCCTGAAAGTGGAAGGCATGCTCGAATGCGGCGAATTGCTCGTGATGTCGCTGATGGACGGCCGCGACAAATACGTATTCGGCCGCCGCACGATGCCCGAAATGGATCTCGCCTCGGTAGCCTGCGCGATTCAAAACATGTGGCTCGCGGCGCGCGCGGAAGGCCTAGGCATGGGATGGGTGTCGTTGTTCGACGTCGACGAGGTGCGCGCGCTGATGCGCATGCCCGCCGGCGCGAAACCGGTCGCGATTTTGTGCCTCGGACACGTCGAAGCGTTTTATCCGCGCCCCATGCTCGAGCTCGAAAAATGGGCCGAGCGTATGCCGGTGCACCACTGTGTTTTCGAGAACTATTGGCCGGCCGAACCGGAAAGCGCGAAGACGCCCGAAGAGGGATGACGCGCGGCGAACGCGCTTGCGCGAGGCCCGTGCGCTCGAACGCGGCGCGTTAGCCTTCGCAGCGGTAGAAATCCATATTCTGACCGGCCGCCACGGCTCGGCGCAGCCAATCAGGCGGATCGCCGTAGCCATCCCAGGTATTGCCCATTGCATCGCGGTAGAGAATGGGCCGCTCCGCCTCCTTATCTGCGGAAATTGATTCGGCCACGGCTTCTACGGTAATGCCGTATTCGTCCATGCGGCGTCGCAGCCAGCGAATCAATCGTTCGCGGGCCTCGCCTTCAAGCTGTTCCATCGATGATTCCGGTTATGGTTGATGCAGGGGCGCGTAGATCGCCCCATTGACCCGAGGCGAATCATACTCGACTCGCGGACGGAAGGTTTGCAGCCGCCCGCCACGCTTGCCCGGTGGGGCCGCGCGCCAGCGTCTTCAAGCAGGTGTCGGTTTGAATTATCGATACAAAATCGACAAAAAGCAAAACCGGCAAAAAGCCAGTGTCTGCCGTCACGTGCACGGACCGTTCCTAGGGCTGCACGCCCGCGCGCATTCGCTTCGGCGCTCGCGGCGACACCGTTTCGTCACACCTTTCCAGGGCGGCCGCGAGCGCCGGCGCTCGGCGCGTCGCATCTCCAATCGCGCGCCTCGCGCTCCATGCAGCACCGCGTGTGTGCCCAGTATGCATTGCCCCTTGCACGATTAAAGTGCGACCCCCGACATACGGGTATTTCTCTCATAAACGTATTCGCGGCGAAATTGGATAATTCTTACAAAGTAACGCGATTTATCGCGTGGATCGACAGAGCCGGTAAACGCCTGCGCCGTATCCGCCTCCCGCAAAGACTCACCATAGGAGCCCGGCGGCATTCCGAGAGGTGAGGGTTTTCGGGAGAAAACTCAGGTACCCGATCGTCGAAATCACTGCTCCCGAATTCCCTCACCTTTGACGCGCGCGACGACGCAGGCCCGAGCGGTACGCGGTGCGACCGCTCGGGAATAACGCGATGGGAACGACGGAAAATGCGAATTCAGACGGAGGGCATCCGCCGTCCCTCTTTCGAAGCGGCAGCCGAGACCGTTCTGTCCTCGGTCGCGGCGCGCGTCGCGCCGGACGCCAAGCGCGCCGCCATGGCCGCATTCATCGCTTCCTCGATCCGCTCCTTGTTGTAGGGCTTGCGCAGCAGCATCGCCCCTGCAAGGGCTTGATGATCGCTATCGTCGGGTAGCGCGTCGTATCCCGTTGCGAATATGACACGCAAACCGGGCTGCAGCGCCAGCGCCCGCATCGCCAGTTCATCGCCGGACAGGTCGGGCAGCGAGATATCCGTCACGATGACATCGAACGCCTGCTCGCTAAGCAGCCTGAGCGCATCGGTCGCATCCCCCGCTTCGGTCACGTTGTGGCCGAGATAGCTCAGCATGTCGGCCGTCGTGAAGCGGACCATCGCATCGTCGTCCACGAGCAATACGCGCGCGGCCAGTCGCGCCGGGTCCGGCATCGCTTCGGGCTCCGGCGGCCGGGGCAAGCTCGGCGTTTGGGCGGGCGGCAGCGTGCCGCGCGGCTGATTGCGCAGCACGTTGCGAATCTTGCGCGCCATCGCTTCCCGGCTGTACGGCTTGCTCAGTAGATCGACGCCCTCGTCGAGGCGGCCGCCGTGCACGATCGCGTTGTCCGTATAGCCCGACGTGAAAAGCACGGCGACATTGGGCAAGCGTTCGCGCGCCTTGCGGGCGAGTTCGGGGCTGGCGAGCGGCCCGGGCATGACGACATCGGTGAAAAGCAGGTCGATCGGAACGCCGCTTTCGACGATCGCCAACGCCCCTTGCGCGTCCTTCGCGCGCAGCACGCGGTAGCCGAGTTCCGACAGCAAATCGACGACCGTGCCTCGCACGTCTTCGTCGTCCTCTACGACGAGAACCGTTTCGGTCCCGCCCGTGATCGGCCCCGTTTCGACGTCCGTTTCCACGTCTTCGGGCTGACGCGCGCGAGGCAGATAGATGCGCACCGTCGTGCCGTGCCCGACCTCGCTGTAAATCTTGATGTGTCCGCCCGATTGCTTGACGAAGCCGTAGACCATGCTCAGACCGAGCCCCGTGCCTTGCCCTTCCGGCTTGGTCGTGTAGAACGGTTCGAAAACGCGCTCGAGCAGTTCCGGCGAGATGCCGCATCCGGTGTCGGTCACGGCGACCATCACGTATTGGCCCGCCGTCACATCGCCGTGACGCGCGACGTAGCTGTCATCCAAATATGCGTTGCCCGCTTCGATCGTGAGCTTGCCTTGCCCTTGCATCGCATCGCGCGCGTTGATCGCGAGGTTGAGCAATGCGTTTTCAACCTGCACGGTATCGACGAACGTATTCCAGAGTCCGCCGGAGATGATCGTCTCGATTTCGACGCCCTCGCCCAGAGAGCGACGGAGCATATCGTCGATGCCGCGCACCAGGCGTCCGAGGTTGACGGTTTTCGGGGAAAGCGGCTGCCGGCGTCCGAACGCGAGCAGTTGCGAGGCGAGACGCGAGCCGCGCGACGTCGCGGCGATCGCCGTTTGCAAGCGCTGCTCGGCGCGCAGATTGCCGGTCACGTCGCGGCCGAGCAATTGGAGATTGCCCGCGATCACCTGCAGCACGTTGTTGAAATCGTGAGCGACGCCGCCCGTGAGCTTGCCGATCGCCTCCATCTTCTGCGCCTGCCGCAACTGCGCCTCGGTATGGGCGCGCTCGGCGATCGCCGCGGCCACGCGCCGCTCCAGCACGACGTTCGCTTCCTGCAGGATTCGTTCGGACTCCTTACGAGGCGTGATGTCGATGACCGAACCGATATAGCCAAGGAACACACCATCGTCGCTGAAGCGCGGCGCGGCCGCGCTGAGCGCCCAACGATACACGCCGTCCGCGCGGCGTACGCGGCATTCGGCGCGAAACGGCTCGCCGTTCGCACTCGCCGCGAGGAAAGAATCTTCGTACTGCTTGCGATCCTCCGCATGCAAGGCATCCCATGCGCCCGCGCCCAACGCCTGTTCGAGCGACTGTCCCGTGAATTCGCACCAGAGGCGGTTCAGATAGGTCAGTGAGCCGGTGGGGTCGCTTACCCACATCATGACGGGCGCATGGTTGGCCATGTTGCGAAACCGCGCCTCGCTTTCGAGCAGATCGCGCGTGGCGGCGCGTCGTAGGCGGGCCATTTCGAGGTTCGCGTTGACGCGCGCCATGAGCTCGCGCGCGGAGAACGGTTTCGTCAAGTAATCGTCCGCGCCCGATTCGAGCCCTTCGACGCGCGCCTCCTCGCCCGCGCGCGCCGAAAGCATGACGACGGGCAAGTGCCGCAACTGCGCATCGCCGCGAATCTCGCTCAGCAGCCCGAAACCGTCGAGACCGGGCATCATCACGTCGGTCAGCAGAAGATCGGGCATGCGCGCGCGAATCGCCGACAAGGCCGCGCGGCCGTCAGGGGCCGTTTCCACCGTCCACCGCCGGCTCAGCAACCGGCCGATATAGTCGCGCATGTCGGCATTGTCGTCGGCTACCAGCACGCGCGCGCCCAGCGTGCCGCGGCCGAACGACCACTCGGGCATGTCGTCGACGCGACCGAGCCGCGCGTCCCCTTCGTCGTTCTCGCCGCTTGCCTGCGCGTCATCGCGCTCGGCGTCCGGCTCCCCATCGTCGCCGTGCGGAAGCCACCGGAGCGCTTCCTCGACGTACGCATCGGCGCGCGCCGTCGCAACCGGCGTCTCACGATGCGCGCCGACGTGTTCGGGCGGTAGATGCGCATAGCCGAACGGCAGGCTCACGACGAACGTCGTCCCGTGGCCCACACGGCTCTCTACATCGATGGAGCCGCCGTGCAGTTTGACCAATTCCTGTACGAGCGCGAGTCCAATGCCGGACCCTTCGAACGAACGGCTGCGCTGCCCCTGCACTCGGTGGAAACGCTCGAACAAGCGCGGCAACTCGGACGGCGCAATGCCCACGCCCGTATCGCGTACGACGATCTCGGCAGCCGTGCCGTCCGACGATAGCCGCGTCGCGACGCTGATTTCGCCTTCAAACGTGAACTTGAAGGCATTCGACAGAAGATTGAGAACGACTTGCTCCCACATGTCGCGATCGACATAGACCGGTTGCGGCAACGGCGTGCATACGATCGACAGCGCAAGGCGCGCGCGCTCGGTGGCCGATTCGAAGTTCGATGCGAGTTCGGCCGTGAACTTGGCGAGATCGGTCGGCTCGAACGTCGCGACGACACGCCCCGCCTCGATACGCGAAAAATCGAGCAGCGAGTTCACGAGCTTGAGCAAGCGCAGGCCGTTGCGGTGCGCGGTCGCGAGCCGCTGCCGTTGCGGGGGCGCCAGCGCGTCGCCGGTCGTGTCGCCAAGCGCGTCTTCGAGCGGCCCGAGCATCAACGTGAGCGGCGTGCGGAACTCGTGGCTGACATTGGAGAAGAACGCGGTCTTGACGAGATCGATCTCGGCCAACGCCTCGGCGCGCCGGCGCTCCTCCTCGTATGCCTGCGCATGCGCCAGGGCTGCGCTGATTTGCCCGCACACGAGGTCTAGGAAGCTGCGGTAGTGCTTGTCGAACAAGCGAAACGGGTTGAGCCCGACGACGAGCGCGCCCGCCCTTCCGGCGTCGCCGGACGGCGCGATCGGCATCACCACGCCCTGTGTCGGAGACTCATGCCACGGACCTCGGGGCAGCGCCGACGCAATCCGTGCGCCGAGATCCGGCACGGGCACGGGACGATGCGTGCGCAACGCTTCGTGCACCGGCCAGAGCGTCGAGTCCTCCGGCGAGAGGGATACCGGCGCCGCCTCGTGCCCGGCGTCGATGCCGGACGCGCCGATGAGTTTCACGGTGCGCTCGCCGGGCTCGGCCAGATACAGCATCGCAAACGGGAGATCGGCGGCATCGGCGCCGAACGCGCGAACGATGGCTTCGCAGGCCTCTTGCCAATTGCGCGCCTCCGCGGCGCCGGCGGCGAGATCGCGCAGCAGTGCGAGCTGTCGCTCGCCGATCACGCGCTGGGTATCGTCGGTGTTGGCGCAGATGATCCCGCCGACGCTGCCGTCCTCGTTCGGGATGGGACTGTACGAGAACGTGTAATACGTTTCTTCGGGATAGCCGTTACGCTCCATGATCAGCGGCCGCGCTTCGACATACGTGGCTTCGCGCCCGCTCATCGCAAGCTCCAGCATCTCGCCGATGTCCTGCCACAGCTCGTGCCACACCTCTTCGATCGGCCGCCCGAGCGCCCAAGGATGCTTGCCGCCGATGATCGACCGATACGCGTCGTTGTAGAAATAAATAAGCGAGGCACCCCAGCCGATCCACATCGGCTGGCGCGACCTGAGAATGATGCCCAACGCGAGCTTCAGGTTCTGCGGCCACCCGTCGGGGTCGCCGAGCGGCGTTTCGCGCCAATCGTAGGCGCGGATGAGCCACCCCATTTCGCCGGCGCCGGAGAGAAAGTGGCTTCGATCTTCGTTGGGCAGCGTGCCGGATGCGTCGCTCATGGATGTCTATTCCGATTCACAGCAAGGTTATGCTCAGGGCGCCCGCAAACCAATACGCGTGCGGCTGCAACGCGTATCAAGTCGTAACAGGTGTGTGAAGGCCTCGCAGCGGGAAAAAATGCCCAACCGAGCCCTGCAGCACGGCGCGTGCCTGCCCCGCGCCGCGACGGCATAACGCCCTCGCAAGTGCGTCGGCTCCCGAAAATCCTCACTGTAAAGACGGTCCCGAAAACACTCACCTTTACACCCGTGGCGCGCCTTTTCTGACAAAGCTAGGACCAAGCGCAGCACGGGTTTCGGCATATCGGGCAATGCCGCGCAGTGGAGCTCCCGAAAACACTCACCTGTCGCACGCCGGGGGCGCGTCGGCGGGAAACGCAGGGACTTGGCGCTTAGATCGATTCGACGAATCCGGCGTCGAACGCGAAGGGCATCCATGCAAGCACCTGCGCACCAAGCGCGTCCGGCGCCGCGCCCACCTCGCTCGCGGCACCGGCTATCGCTCCGTGCACGCTGTTGCCTTGCTCGCCGAGCCGGCGCAAAAACGCGAACGACCACGAGTCGAGCTTGTGCGCGCGTACGCGGTACCGGCTGCGCGCCACGGCAAACGATGTCTCGGCGGCGAGGGGCATGCCATGCGGGCGATCCGCGGCCACGTCGGCCAGCAGCCCCGCGAAATCGAAATCGAGCTGCAACAGCTTGAGCGAGGCCGGCGTCTTCAAGCGCAACGCATGCAGGTAGACGATGTCGAACAACGGCAGGACGAGCGCATCGGCACGCGCCTCCACGCCGGGCGCCCGTTCCGATTCGGCCAGCGCACGTTCCAACCGGGCGAGGCTCGCCGGCAGCGCGTCGAGCGTGCCGCGTCCGTCATGAGGCTGCGGACGCGTGGCTTCGAGAAAGTCCGCGAAGCCCGCGCCGAGATCGAACAGGGTGTACGAGGAAGGCGGATGCGCACCCAAATACGCGCCGGCGAAGAGATCGAATACTTGATCCCCGACGAAGCGTCGCAGCACGGGAAATTCGGCCCGCAAACATTCGATCAGCCGAGCACGGTAGCTCACTAGGTAAATCTCGAGTCGCTGCTTGGCCGACAGCCGGTCGGATCCGACGATCGCCGTCTCGCAATCGACACCGTGACCGGCCGCCGCCGCGATGGCTTCGTCGAGCGACCAGGCGTCGCCGCCCACGACGGCTTGCATCCAGGTTTGAAGCGTGGAAAGGTCGGTCACGCGCGTCTCAACTGAAAATCGACGGGCGTCGATAGCGCACCTTCGGCCGCGGGGCGCACGGCCCCGGCCTCGGGCAACGACCCGTCGCGGGCGAACCTGGCTTTGGCGAGCTCATCGAGCAGTTCCGGAAACGACGGGATGCGCGCGTCCCATTCGAGCAGCGTCGCGACCCCGCCTGTGCGTGCTTGGGCCAGCGCATAGAGCGGCCACACCGCGGCCGGCACGGGCTGGTCGTGCGTGTCGAGCAGATGCGTGCCGCAATCGCTGGGGCCCGCGAGATGGATTTGAACGATTTGGGCCGCTGGCAACTCGTTGATATAGGCCACGGGATCGAAACCGTGATTCGTGGCGCTGACATAGACATTGTTGACGTCGAGCAGCAAGCCGCAGCCCGTCGCCTCGGCGAGCGCGGCGAGAAACGCCGACTCGGGCATCTGGGACGCATGAAACGTCAGATAGCTGCTGGGGTTTTCGAGAATGAGAGGACGGCCGAGATAGTCCTGCACCGCGTGAACGCGATCGGCCACATGGGCGAGCGATTCGCGCGTCAGCGGCATCGGCAAAAGATCGTGCGTGTTTCGACCGTTGACGCCGGTCCAGCACAGGTGATCGGAAACCCATGCAGGGCGAATGCGTTCGGCCAGCGTGCGCAGCTTGCGCAGATAAACGCGATCGAGCGGCGCCACGCTGCCGATGGACAGCGATACGCCGTGCATGACCACGGGCCGATACGCCGCCACCCGTTCGAGCACATGCGCCGCATAGCCCTCGTGATCGATGAAGTTCTCGCTGATGATCTCGAACCAATCGACGCCCCACTCGGCGGGCGCCGTCGTCATCAAATGCGGAAAGTGGACATGACGAAGGCCGACACCGTCGCCAAGATTGGGCAAGCCGAGGCGATGTGCGCAAGCGCGCGTCGCCTCGGCCGCATGGACCACGCCAGCCATCGACCTCACGTCGAAGGCGGCAGTGCGATGCGCAGCGGCGTCGGCTCGGGTTCCGGCGGCACCGGCAGCTTCCTCGCTTCCATGACCTTCTTGTAGGCCTCGTAGGCGATGGCGTCGACGCGATCGCCCTTTTGGAACGTGATCGACTCGTTCAGCGGTTCGGCCTTCCAATACTTGCCGCCCATGCCGCCGTATTGCTTGTAGTCGAACAGCTCCATCGTCCCGGCGCGAGGGAACCGCTGCGAAGCCGAGATCGGCACCGCGCAGCCGCCGAAGCTCTGACAACGGTTGTCGCCCGGCGCGCTGTAGACCGGCATCGGGTTGCATCCGCTCGCGAACGTGCGCGTGAGCAGCGCCGAGCTCGTGCCGCAATTGCCGCCGCCCGAGGACGACTGCACGAACCCGCATCCGCCTTGCGCGTTGCATTGATTGGAGCCGCGGCAGCTATGGAACACGCCGATCTGCGCGCATGAATTCGGCTCGCCGTTTTGAACGTTCAGATCCAAGCCTTGGCAGGCGTGGTAGAGCGTCGCCTTGTTGAGCGGATCCAGTCCGATCGACAGATCGGGCGCCTTGCCGAGTACCGCCCAGCAAATGGCCATGCGATCGCCCGATCCCACCATCGACGGGAACGGAAACAGCACGGGTTTGGCCGCTTGATCGTCGGCGCTCCAGAATTTGTCGAGCACCGTCAAGATGCCGGCGATGGCGCCGACGGACGCTTGGCTCAACGTAGTGTAGTACTCCTGCGGCGACGCCCGAAGGGTGTTGAGCGCATCGGCCACCGCTTCGCACGACGGGATCGGATCGGCGGGCGGCGGCTCGTAGCCCACCTTATGCAGGTCGGCCGCGACCCATCCCTTGTGCGCCTTCTCGCGTTCGGCCCACCAATCGACCCACGTCTTCACGCCCGTATTGGACGGGCCTTGCGCCATGAGCTCGCGAATATCCTTGTTGAAGCGCGCGAAGTGATCCTGCGCGTCGTGATCCGTGCGCGCGGCGGCGTCGGCGGACGGCTGGAGCTGGCCCGCGTCGTTGTAGCTCGGGTAGTCGGATTCGAGCGCCACGGGCGACGGACGATACTGCTTCTGCACGGCTTGCAGATTCAGATCCAGCACACGCCCCTCGAGCCGCTGCGCGACGTTGCCTGCGCCGTGCGGCGCGGCGCCGAGCAGACCTGGCGATGCAACGCCCAGCTCGGCGGCGGCACGTTGAATTTCATCGGCCATCCGCTCTTCGATCGGTAGTGCGCTCAGCGTCTCGCGCAGCCGGTCGGCGTTCATGCCTTCGGCCCCGCTGCCGACGCGCCCGCCCAGCGCGCCCAAGGCCGATTGCACCTTGACGCTCGTTCTCTCCTTCAAGATGCTGCCTTCGCCTTGATCGGTGATGGCATCCATCATCTTGAGCATCTGCTCCTTCGCGATGTCTTTATACGTGAGCGCGATGGTCGTTTCGAAGCCCATGAACTCGCGCATGGGGTGGCCCGGCCCGGAGAAGTTGTTGAACAGATCGTTCTGCTGCCCCTTCGGATTGAAGACTTCATCCCAGAGCTTGGTGCCGTCCGAATACTCCACGTTCACATAGTTCGCATAGCACTGGTACATCCACCCGATCGACCCGAACGCGGGCAACGCCTCGCCCGGCTGCCACGGACCGCGCGTGCCATTCGGCTTCCAGATGTCGTCGAACGGCGCGGCCGGAAAATAGCGGTCGCGATACGGCGGCAGCACGTCTTTGCGCGCGGCGGCGTCGTCGCGCTCGATCGCGCAAAACAGCCACAGCCGCTCCTCGTTCAGCGCGCCGACATTGACGGCCGCCGGCAGACCTTCTTCCTTGCGCTGCCGATAGCTGTGCGTATGCGTCAAATCGATGATGTTCGGAATCGCGGTTTTCTCGGGGCCGTAGCAATTCCATGCATATGTCTTGCTGTCGACGAGCGAACACGTGCTGTATTTAGGAGGGCTCGCGTTATTGCTGACCGCGGTAGCCATGTTCGACGCCAGCTGCAAATGCAGCATTTCATCGATGAAAACCGAGAAAAGAATATTGAAAGCTTTCTCTTCGTTCGTCTTGGGCTCGCGCACCGGGTGGGCGCCCGGCCAAAGCCGCCCCTTGTAGTAATCGAGATTCTGCCCCGTAATCGCATGCATGCCGTGAATCGAATACAGGCTCGACATGTAAAGCGGAATCGTAAAGAGCTCGACTTCGAGCGCCGCTTGCGCGATGGCGCGCAACGCCGCCGCATCGGTCTCCTTGTGCGCGGGATCACGGTTGCTGACGGTGATCATGCGCCCCAATGCGATATTCTCCACTTTTGGTCCCCTAGGTTTTCGGCGAGCGTTTCATGCCCTCGGCCGCCGGCGTGGTCGCTGGTGAAAGTGGCGACAGTGTGGCCGTCGCTTGACTGTTATGTGACGCGAATAAAAAACGATCGACGGCAAACGTAGACCTGATTTCTTTTGCGACTTGAAGTTCTACGTCTGACGAAACATAGGTTAGGCCAATAAGCGTGTCAAGCGCTCGTCGTCAGCGTAGCGGCGGTGAAGGATTAGGGGTCGAAGGTGAGGAATTACGGGAGGTGATTGCCGCTACCGGCGATGAACGCTAGATGGCTGCGATTGATCGCCCCATATCGTTCCTTGAGTTGCCGTAAATGGTAGTCGACGTTATGCGCGGTCATATTGAGCCGAAGCGCGATTTCCTTATCCGACAGTCCTTGCACAAGCAAAGACACAATCTGCCGATGCACAGGCGAAAGCGAGCCGAGCGACGCGCGACGCTGCGCCGCGCGCAGATAGGCGGCGCAGCGCTGATGGACCGACAAGCCCAACGACAACGACCGAACGAGGATGCCCTCGGTGATCCACTCGGCGGCCACTTCGCGCGGCGACGCCAGGATGACGATCGAACGCATCGCCGTGTCCGCGATCGGCAAACCGAACGCCAGGCCGCTGCAAAGACCTTGCTCGCGCATTTCATCGATGAGCCGGCGATCCTGCTCGGCGAACTCGCGCGGCCAATCATAGGCGTTCATCAACGTCTTGAGGTCCCATAGCTGCGGCGCGTGGTCCTTCAGCGTTGCATGAAACGGCACGCTGCGTTCAAGAAACCCGGTGTGCAGCATGCGTTCGATCGGGAACATCGAGAGGCCGTTGCGCAGGATGTACGCGCCATCGGCCCGACCCTTCGGGTCGATGTTCACCGTGACGTAAGCAAAGCTCAGAAACCCCAGGATGCGCAGCGCACTGCGAACCAAACGCGCACGCTCCTCGGGACGGCGCGCCGCACCGAGTTCCGCGGCCATGAACGTCTGTGCGCCGAGTTCGTCGCAACGAACGATCGACTCGACGTCCGCTTCATCGACGTAGCGAATCTGCAGCGCGGGACGGCGCACGTTCGACGATCGCGCGCGCACTCGAACCTCGGCATCCGCGTCGGCCTCGTTTTCCTTGAATGCCAGGAGGCATTCGGCATCGTGATCTTCGTACGTCATGCATTCTCCCAGCCGCTCACCCGCAATGACCCCGCGGCTCCCGCGCGGCGCGAACGTCCGTCTGCGACTCGTTCAAGATCCGGCCCGCGAAGTATGCGAGCTGTACGCGATTGCGAGCCGCGTACTTGTGTTCCAGTTGTCGCAGGTGGTGCGCCACGACGTGAATCGAAGAGCGCAGACGCTCCGCGATTTCGCGATTGCCGAACCCGTGCGCGACGAAGCGCAGCACGGCAAGCTGCATGTCGCTCAATGCATCGGTCGCCGGACGCGCGATGCATCGTTGCAAGCGAGGCGCGATGAACGCGTGCATGGCAAGGGCGATGGCGTAGGCTTCGCCCATCGTCGCATCGGTCATCGCTCGTCGGTTTGCTCTTGGGCTCGATAGCGTCACGATCGCCCGCTCGGATACCTGACCGGCCGGCAGCCCGATCGTCACACCGCTGCCCATCCCTACCTTCTCCATGTTCTCGATGAAACGCTGCGCGCTGGGATGGCTCGATCGAGCTTGCCGATCGGCGAACAGACAATCCAGGTCCCACGCGAACGGCCAATCCCGAATGCGAGCGAGACCGATGCGGGGATCGACGTCGAAGAATCCGCCGCTGCGGACACACTCGAGCCACCCCGGAGGCGAATAGCCGTCGAACCAGGCCGCCTCCCGTATTTGCTCACCGATGCATTGAATCCGCGAGTAGCACAGCCATTGAAACCCCGCCTTTTGGATCGCGGCGAGGATAGAGCGACGACGCGCCGCGCCGTCGACGCAACGCCCGATATCCGATAAAAGACTGACCGCGCAACGGCCTGCATCGTGCGACAGGCGCGCATCGGCTAAGGCGGCATCGTCCAGTTCGCGCTCGCCGAACACCAAAAGGTCGACGCGATGCGCATTCGCGAAAAGGCTCATGCGACATCGTCCTTGGGGCTAGACGCATCGTCGAAACCCGTACCGACAACGAACAAGGAAACAGGCATGCGGTTCATGGCGAAGGGTCTCCGGGCATGTTCACGTCGTGACGTTGCGTTTATGATCCGGAAAACAACGTTGGAACGCTTGAACGACAGTGCCGTTTTTGTCTTCCTTTGCTGAAATTTTCGCTTCCATGCGACGATCCGCGAAGGCGCAACCTTCACCCACTCGCTTCATCGACGACATGGATCCTCGCGAACGATCGCATACGTCCTACATCGGCCTAAGCGATACGCCGACGCTCTTCGTCACGACGCTGCAGAAGTCGACGATGTTCCTTAATAGGGAACGATGTACCGTCGCGAACCATGGCCTCACGCCGGACTATCCGTTGGAGGACGCGTTCGCCGTTTATCTGATGCTGGAGCCGATGGCCAGCTGGAAAATGTGGTGCGAGGGCAAACCGCGACCGGTGGCGGAGCACAAGGCGGGCGAGATCGTCATCTACAATCTCGACCAGTTATGGCGCGCGCACATGCATGAGCGATTCGATTGCCTGCATATCCACGTGGCACGCGGGGCGCTCGACGAAATCGCCTGGGAAGCGGGTACGAAGCCGATCCAGGACCTTTTCTGCCCGCCTCACGAGAACACGCTCGATCCAGTCGTGCACGCCTTGGGCACGAGCTTGCTGCCGGCGCTCGAGCACCCGGAGCGCGCCAGCCAGTTGTTCGTGGAGCATGTCTCTTACGCGATGAATCTGCACCTGGCCACCGTTTACGGAAAGATGCAGGCTCGCGCCGCACGATTGGCCGGTGCGCTATCTCCGTGGCAAATGCGCAGGGCAACCGATTATCTGATCGAACGCTTAAATGGGCAGGTCTCGTTGCTCGAACTCGCCCAGTATTGCGGGCTTTCGCGCAGTCATTTTTCGCGCGCGTTCAAGCGCTCGACGGGGCGCGCTCCACATCAATGGCTGGCCGAGAAACGCGTGGAGCGCGCGAAGGATTTTCTCGTCAACACCACCCTGTCTCTCGCCGACATCGCGATCCGGTGCGGGTACGCCGATCAGAGCCACTTCAGCCGAGCATTCACCGCGCGCGCATCCGCAACGCCGAGCCAGTTCAGGCGAACGCGTTCGCCTAAGCGGCGAGTAGTCACCGTTGCGGGCGGCGCATGCGTCGAAGCGGGTCCATGACGACCGCATGTCGCGCAGCGACCGGCCGCGTTTCCAGGCGCCGGACGGTCAAAGGTGAGGGTTTACAGGACCGGCATTGAGGTGAGCCGCATGGACAAGTCTATAGAACCGCTTAGTGCCGCGCGCGCTCAGACTGTCTTTCAGAACCCCACCTTCAACTGAAATCCGATCGTGAACGGCAGGTTGTCGGAAGGGATGGGCGGCACGAGGATGAAGTTCATGCCCACGCGCTTATAGGTGACCATGACGATCGGTGCGGCCACGGGCCCGATCGAATGATCGTGTCCGAAACCGTAGCTGCCGTAGTTGTACCCCGAAATCAGCCCGCCCATGACGGCTAGGCGCACGAAGCCCCAATGGGCGAACTCGGGCGCCCAAACGCCGCCGCCGTACCAAGACGGATGCGAGAGCGAATTGCGGAATCCACCCGCCGTCAACGCCCATTGCCCGTTGAGCCAGCATTCGACGCCGAGCCCCGGATTGAAGTCTTCGAACGATTGCTTCGGATGGATGTGATGCGAGGCGAGCATCGCGTCGACCCAAAGGCCGCCCCCGCACCAATCCGCTGCTCGCGCTTGCGTCGAACTCGATATCAAGATAAACGCACCGAACGCGGCGGCCGACGCCGCCTTCATCGCACG
>DATJJH010000135.1:0-30912 GCA_035492395.1 Trinickia sp.
GCACGGCTTCACGGCGATGATCGGCGGGGCGCGCCGCGATGAAGAGAAGGCGCGCGCCAAAGAGCGCATCTTCTCGTTTCGCGACGAGTTCGGCCAGTGGGATCCGAAGGCGCAGCGCCCGGAGCTGTGGAGCCTGTTCAACGCGCGCCTGCACAAAGGCGAGCACCTGCGCGTGTTCCCGATCTCGAACTGGACCGAGCTGGACATTTGGCAATACATCGCCCGTGAACAGCTGGACCTGCCCTCGATTTACTACGCGCACCCGCGCGAGATCGTGCGCCGCAATGGCCTCTTGGTGCCGGTGACGCCGCTCACGCCGATGCGCGAGGGCGAGACGAGCGAAACGGCGCTCGTGCGTTTCCGCACGGTGGGGGACATCAGCTGCACGTGCCCAGTCGAGAGCGACGCGGACGATGTCGAGAAGATCATCGCCGAGACGGCCGTGACCGACATCACCGAGCGCGGGGCAACGCGCATGGACGATCAAGCGTCCGAGGCTGCGATGGAGCAGCGCAAGAAGCAAGGCTACTTCTAAACGCCGGCCCCCCGAACGACATCAAGACGGAATCGATAATCATGAGTACTACTCATCAACCGGCAGACCTGGGCGTGCTGCGTTTCATCACGGCGGGCAGCGTGGACGACGGCAAGAGCACGCTGATCGGCCGGCTGCTTTACGACAGCAAGGCGGTGCTGTCCGATCAGCTCTCGGCGCTCTCGCGCGCGAAGAACAAGCGCACGGTGGGCGAGGAGATCGACCTCTCGCTGCTCACCGACGGGCTGGAGGCCGAGCGCGAGCAAGGCATCACGATCGATGTGGCTTATCGCTACTTCGCCACGGCGCGGCGTAAGTTCATCATCGCCGATACGCCCGGACATGAGCAGTACACGCGCAACATGGTGACGGGCGCCTCGACGGCGCACGCGGCGATCATTCTCGTCGACGCCACGCGCGTGAGCAAGGACGATGAAGGGCGCACGATCTTGCTGCCGCAGACCAAGCGCCACAGCGCGATCGTGAAGCTGCTGGCGTTGCAGCATGTGATCGTGGCGATCAACAAGATGGACTTGGTGGAATACAGCGAGACGCGCTTCAACGAGATTCGCGACGCGTACGTGGAATTGGCGCGGCAGCTTGGCATCTCGGACGTGCGGTTCGTGCCGGTGTCGGCGCTCAAGGGCGACAATATCGTGCAGGCGAGCGAGCGCATGCCGTGGTACGCGGGCGAGCCGCTCTTGGACGTGCTCGAGCAGTTGCCGGTGGCGCAGGCGATGGGCGAGGCGCTGCGTTTCCCAGTGCAGTGGGTGGCGCGCCAGGACGGCTCGAGCGCGGACGACTTTCGCGGCTACATGGGCCGCGTGGAGGCGGGCGAAGTGCGCGTGGGCGAGACGATCGTGGTGCTGCCGGCAAAAAAAGAAGCGACGGTGGCCGAGATCATCGCGCCGGTGCCGGGCGGCACGGCGCAGGTGGATCGAGCGTTCGCGGGACAGACGGTGACGCTGCGCCTGAGCGAGGACGTGGACGTGTCGCGGGGAGACACGTTCGTGGCGGCGCAAGAGGGACAAGCGGCGCCGCAGCCGGCGAAGAAGCTGGAGGCGGACTTGTGCTGGTTCGACGACGAGCCGCTGTCGACGCAGCGTAAATATCTGCTCAAGCAGACGACCACTACGGTATTTGCGCGAATCGGCTCAATAAAGGAAGTGCTCGACGTGCATACGCTATCGCATACGAGCGAAGTGCACGATTTGAAGATGAACGATATCGGGCGTGTCGCATTGACGCTGCAAAAACCGATCGTTTGCGATGCATATGATGCACAACCGGCGACCGGCGCGTTCGTGCTGATCGACGAAGCCACGCACCATACGGTGGCGGCCGGCATGATTCGCACGGCATTTGAATAAAGTGTATTGCTCGAATTGAAATAATGGGTGTTAACAAAACGCCACATTAAACAAAAGGTTCATAAAACGATAAAGGAAATCGGGAAGAATTCGCCCCGGCGCTAATGGGGCCGATTTCCATTCAACAAACGAACCGACCACTACACATGATGAACAAACGTATTCTTGCCGCTGCCGTGCTCGGCAGCATCGGCGTGGCTGCGCACGCTCAAAGCAGTGTCACGCTGTACGGCGTGATCGACGCCGGCTTGAGCTACACGAATCACGCTAAGACTGCGGCGGGCGGATCGAGCAGTCTGACGAAATTCGATGACGGTGTGGCGCAAGGCTCGCGCTGGGGCATCAAGGGCAGCGAAGACCTCGGCGGCGGACTGAAGGCGATCTTCACCCTCGAAAACGGCTTCAGCATCGCTAACGGTACGCTCGGCCAAGGTCAGCGCGAGTTCGGCCGTCAAGCGTTCGTCGGTCTATCGAAGAGCGGCGTGGGCACGCTTACACTGGGCCGTCAATACTCGTTGTCGACCGATGTGCTCGGCAACTACACGACGGGCAGCAACACCGTTGCGGGCAATTACGCTTTCCACATCAACGACGTCGACCAGCTCACGTCGAGCCGCATCGACAACTCGATCAAGTTCGCAAGCGAGAACTTCGCGGGTGTGACGTTCGGCGCGTTGTACGGCTTCTCGAACCAAGCGGGCGCATTCGCGGGCTCGCTCGCCAACGGCACGGCGAACCCCGGTTCCTCGCGCACATACAGCTTCGGGCTGAACTACGCGGCCGGCTCGTTCGGCGTGGGGGCGGCCTACACGGACATCCGTTTCCCAGGCAACCAATCGATCAGCAACGTGACGATCGCAAACGTGCAAGAGCTGCGCACGTTCGGTCTGGGCGCGCGTTACCTGCTCGGCCCGGCGACGTTCTGGGCGCTGTACACGAACACGCGTTTCGTGCCCGTGACGGGCACGGCGCTGCTGTTCGACACGTATGAGGCGGGCGCCAAGTACGCGATCACGCCCGCACTGGCGGCAGGCCTCGGCTACACGTACATGCACATGAACGACGCGGCGAAGGGCCACTTCAACCAAGTCGACCTGAGCCTCGATTACGCGCTGAGCAAGCGCACCGACGTGTATGTCCTCGGCATCTATCAAAACGCCGCGGGCAAGAACGGCGCGACGCAAGTTCAGGCGCAGATCGGCGATTCGACGGGTTTCTTCGGCACGTCGGGTTCGGATGCGCAGTCGCAGATCGGCGCGCGCGTGGGCATTCGTCACAAGTTCTGATGGTTCAGGCGGGGAGCGGCTTAGCGCTCCCGCATGTCTGAACGAAGAATGGGGGCGCATCGAGCGCCCCCATTTTTTCAATGTCCTTCCGTTTCCTTCCGTTACTTGCCTAGCTCGTAGCCGACGATGCCGCCCGCCACCGCGCCGCCGACCGTCCCGGCCGTGCTGCCGTGCGTCAGTTTATTGCCGGCATAGCCGCCGACGGCCGCCCCGCCGAGCGTGCAGCCGGTCAAAAGCGCAGCAACCATGGCGCCGGCCAGGCCGACGAATCTTAGTCGTCCTAAGGGTTTCATGATCGTCTCCTTGGTGTAGGAAGCAGATGCCATCGATCACGCAAACTTCATGCCGAGGTCACCTCGAACCGTCACGGTTCCGGATCGTCTCCAGGTGGATTGGATGACCCTTGCCGGCGCGGCATCACGCGCTGCGTCGAGCCACGTCATTCAATCGAGCAAAGTCGAGAATCGTCACATCCTTGCCCTGCACCTTGATGAGCCCTTGCTTCTGAAAACGCGACAGCGTGCGGCTGACCGTTTCGAGCTTGAGCCCGAGAAAGCTGCCCGTTTCCTCGCGCGTCATACGCAAGACGAACGCACTGGGCGAATACGAGCGCGCCTTCCAGCGGCGCGACAAGTCGAGCAGGAAAGCCGCGACGCGTTCGTCGGCGGTCATCGTGCCGAGCATCATCATCGCGTTGCTTTCGCGCACGAGTTCTGCGCTCAACATGCGAAAGACGTTGTGCTGGACGGCTTTGACCTCGCGGCTCAGCAACTCGAGCAGATCGAACGGCATGACGCAGACGCTGCTGTCCTCGAGAGCGACCGCATCGCTTGCATAGTGCGCCGCCGAGATACCGTCGGCGCCCAGCAGTTCGCCCGAGAGGTAAAAGCCGGTGACTTGTTCTCGGCCGTCGACGAGCAAGGTCACCTTCTTGAAGGAGCCCGTGCGTACGGCGTATAGATTGCTGAAGCCATCGCCGACGCGGTATAGCGCTTCGCCCTTCTTCACGTGACGGTAGCCCAGCACGAGATCGTCCATCTGCTGCGAGCAGGCAAGCTCGTCGGGATTGACCGCGCAGACGGGCCGCAACGAGCACGTCTTGCAGGAGGACGATGCGCCGCCTAGCGTCGCCCCGGCTCGTGCGTGCGGCTCGGCATGCAACGAAATCGAACCGTGCCGCTTGACCGACCCGTCGCGGCCAGTTGAGCGTTCACCAGCACCGAACATTCGCTTTCTCCCTTTCTTCATCGATCGACGCCGGACGCCTCGCGGTACGCCGGCTTGCGCCTTCGCCGACATAAAGTGTCCGCCAATGGGTCAATGCCCCCTATCGTCCGCAGACGAAAGTCGTGTCGGCGCTTTCACACATGCTGTCGGGCGATTCCTACACCGCGAACCCGAGGCCCGCGACAAAGCCTATCCTGGCTAGCTTCTTGCGCATGAGCGGTTTTGTCACGCGCAAACGGCGCGACGAACCGTCGCACGGGTCATGTGCAATGTGCGACGTTTATCGTTCGAAGCATGATCCAGGTCAACCCGGCGAGTGGCCGCACCTGATTTAATCGCACCGATTTTCCGATGGATTCGGTGCGCCGGTGTACGCACAAGGCTCGAATACGCGCTCGTCGCAGCCTGTCCTTCCGTTTTCACATGTATTGATTAGAATCGGTGAGACAGCTTCGAGAAGACGCATTGCCGTTCGGGTCCGCACCGCTGCGAACTCAAAGCCGTGGGCGCACCGTATATCGTTCGTGTCCCCGGAGACGATGACGTGATGCTAAGAAGAAGAATTGCTGCTGTTGTTCTCACCGGTGTCGTGTCGGTTGCCGCTCATGCGCAAAATGCGCAAGGCGCGCAGGATGCGCAAACCGAGCGCGCCCCCGATACGATGCAGGCGCGTGTGCTGGCTTGCGCCGCCTGTCACGGCGCGCGCGGCGAAGGCACCGACAACGATTACTTTCCGCGCCTCGCGGGCAAGCCGGCCGGGTACCTATACAACCAACTGATCGCGTTTCGCGACGGCCGGCGCCAGTACCCGCCGATGAACTACCTACTCGCCTACCTGCCCGATGCCTACTTGCATCGGATCGCCGAATATTTTGCAAGCCAGCGCCCACCCTACCCGAGCGCTTTGACGCCGGCTGTGTCCGCCACGCTGCTCGCGCGCGGACAGCAGCTTGCGAAATCAGGCGACCCATCGAAGAACATCCCCGCGTGCGCGTCTTGCCACGGTGCGGCTTTGACGGGCATGGAACCCGCCGTTCCGGGGTTGCTCGGCTTGCATGCGGAGTACATCAGCGCTCAACTCGGCGCGTGGCGCTACGGCACGCGCAAGTCGTACGCGCCCGATTGCATGCACGAAGTGGCGTCGCGTTTGACGAACGACGACATCACGGCCGTCTCCGCCTGGCTCGCCTCGTCGCCGGGGCCGTCCAACCCTGCGTTCGCTCCCGCGGGGAGCCTGAAGATGCCGCTGCGTTGCGGCAGCGAACCGCAATGACGGAGTCCTTCGTGTCAGCCACCCGTTCTTATTCTCTTTCCCGCGTGCTTGCTCGCGCCTGCGCCGGCATCGCGCTTGCCGCATCGAGCGTGCTCGCCTTCGCGCAAGGCCCGGGCACGGCGCCGGCCGACGTCGTCAAACGCGGCGAATATCTGGCGCGCGCGGGCGATTGCATCGCCTGTCATACGCAGCCCGGCGATAAGCTGTTCGCGGGCGGCCGCGCGATGCCGACGCCGTTCGGCACGCTGTTTTCGCCGAACATCACGGCCGACAACGAGACGGGCATCGGCGCTTGGACCGCCGACGAGTTCTATCGGATGATGCACACGGGCCGCTCGCGCGACGGCTCCCTGCTCTACCCCGCGATGCCGTACGGCGCCTATACGAAGGTCACGCGCGCCGATTCGGACGCCATCTTCGCGTACCTGCGTTCGGTCCCGCCCGTGCATCAGCCGAACCGGCCGCACGAGATGCGCTTCCCCTACAACAACCGCGAGCTGCTGCTCGGCTGGCGCACGCTGTATTTCCGCGAGGGCGAGTATCAGGCGGATCCCACGCGTTCGGTGGAATGGAATCGCGGGGCCTATCTCGTACAAGGCCTCGGGCATTGCTCGATGTGCCATACCGCGATCAATGCGCTCGGCGGCAGCTCCGAGTCGAAGGCGTTCGAGGGCGGCTTGATTCCGATGCAGGATTGGTATGCGCCATCGTTGACCTCGAACAAGGAAGCGGGACTCGGCGATTGGAGCATCGAGGACATCGCCGACCTACTGCAAAAGGGCGTGGCCAAACGCGGCGCCGTGTATGGGCCGATGGCCGAAGTCGTCTACGACAGCCTGCAGTACTTGTCCGACGACGACGTGCGCGCCATGTCCGTCTACCTGAAGTCCCTGCCGCAGCACGGCGGCGGCGAGAATGGCGCGAACGGCAAGAGCGCGATGTCGGGCGAGGAGCGCGAACTCCTCGTACGCCTCGGCTCGAAAATCTACGACGCTCAGTGCGCGACCTGCCACGGCAAGCGCGGCGAAGGCAAGCTGCCCGACTTCCCGCCGCTCGCCAACAATCAGTCGATCCAGATGACTTCGGCGGTCAATCCGATCCGCATGGTGCTCAACGGCGGCTATGCGCCCGGCACCGCGAAGAATCCGGCGCCCTATGGCATGCCGCCGTTCGCGCAGTCGTTATCGGACGAGGAAGTCGCGGCCGTCGTGACCTTCATTCGCACGGCCTGGGGCAATCGCGGCACGCCGGTCACCGCCAAAGAGGCCAACGCGTTGCGCTCCGCACCGCTTTACTGAATCGAGGACGCCATGAATCCGAACAACGAGGCGCGAGCGGGCGCCGGGGACCCAGAGGCACAGCGCGTGGACGAGATCGTTCGATCCGGGCCGGCGGGCGCCATTGCGGTGGCGGGCATCGCCACGGCCATCGTGGTGGCGCTCTGGTTCGCGTTTTATTTCCTCGTCTTTTTGCCGCGCGGCGTCATCCACTGAGCGAGCGATATGTCGAACATTCCCTCTTCCAGCCATGCCGAGGGCGCCGCGGTCGCGGCGCGCATCGAGCGTAAATGGGCTGCGCTCTCGGTGGCGATCATCGTGGTGCTCGTCGCCATGGTCGTCTACACGGGCCTTCATTGGGCCATGATGCCGCCGTCGCGCGTCGAGACGATCGATCCGACCACCTTGCATGTATCGGGCGAATTCATCGAGAGCAATCTCGGCAGCGCGCAAGAGACCGACGGCTCGGTCACGGTGCGCATCGTCGCACAGCAATATTCGTTTACGCCGCAGTGCATCGTCGTACCGGCCGAAACGCCGATCACGTTTCGCGTGACGAGCGCCGATGTCGTGCACGGCTTTCTCGTGGCCGATACCAACATCAATTCCATGGTCGAGCCGGGGTACGTCTCGACCTTCAAGACGAGCTTCAACAAGAGCGGCGACCACCTCATGCCCTGCCACGAATACTGCGGGACGGGGCACGAGGGGATGTGGGCGCACGTGAAAGTGCTCGATCGCGCCGCATTCGACAAGCTCGCGGCCAACGCGCGGAGGCTTAGCTGTGCTCAATAACAAACGACTCGTCCTCGCCCACTTCTGGTTCGCCTTCGCCACGTTCGGCGTCGCGCTGCTGCTCGGCGCATGGCAGATGTACGTGCGCAGCCCCATGCACGCGTGGCTCGGCCAGCCGGAGCTCTATTACCGGTCCGTCACGGCGCACGGCTCCGTCATGGGCTATGTTTTCCCGACGTTGATCGCGATGGGCTTCGGCTACGCGATCAGCGAGCTTTCGCTCGAGCAGCCGCTCGTCGGCAAGCGCTGGGCCTGGGCGGGATGGTGGCTCGTGGCGGTCGGCTCGATCACGGCGATGATTCCCGTTTCGCTGGGGCGCGCTTCGGTGCTCTACACGTTCTACCCGCCCATGGTCGGCAACCCGTTCTACTACATCGGCGTCGTGCTCGTCGTCGTGGGCTCGTGGATCTGGGTGGCGCTGATGTCGATCAATTTGCGTACTTGGAAGCGCGCCAACCCGGGCAAGCCCGTGCCGCTGCCGATGTTCGCGAATGTCGCCGGCTCGTACCTTTGGGCGTGGACGGCGGTGGGCGCGGCCGTCGAGATCCTGTTCCAGATTCTGCCGGTCGCGCTCGGCCTCAAGTCGACGATCGACGCCGGCCTCGCTCGCGTGTTCTTCTCGTGGACGCTGCATGCCATCGTCTACTTCTGGCTCATGCCCGCCTACATCGCGTATTACACGCTCGTGCCGCGCGCCGTCGGCGGCCGGCTTTACAGCGACGCGATGGCGCGCATCTCGTTCATTCTGTTCCTCGTCGTCGCCATGCCGATCGGCATTCACCACTTGTTCGCCGATCCGCAAGTGGGCTCGGGCTTCAAGTTTCTGCAGTCGGTGTTTACGGCGCTCGTGTCGGTGCCTACCTTGCTGACCGTCTTCACGATTTGCGCCTCGGTCGAGATCGCGGGGCGGCTGCGCGGCGGGCGCGGACCGTTCGGCTGGCTGCGCGCCCTGCCCTGGCACGAACCGATGATGCTGGCCGTCGCGTTTTCGTTCGTCATGCTAGGGTTCGGCGGCGCGGGCGGGCTTATCAACATGAGCTATCAGCTCGACTCGACCATCCACAACACGCAGTGGATCACGGGCCACTTCCATCTGATCTTCGGCGGCGCGATCGTCATCATGTACTTCGCGATCGCCTACGATCTCTGGCCGCAGCTCACGGGCCGCGTTCTCACGAGCGTCAAGCTCATGCGCTGGCAGTTGTGGCTGTGGTTCGTCGGCATGATCGTGACGACGTTTCCATGGCACTACGCCGGGATTCTGGGCATGCCGCGACGAATGGCCTACTTCGACTACAGCAATCCGGCGATCGCGCCGGAGGCGATCACCGTCGACATGTCGCTCGTCGGCGCGCTGATTCTCGTCGCATCCGGCGTGCTGTTCTTCATCGTGCTGGCGCGAGGCCACCGCGGCGAGGCGGCCGCACCGCAGAAATTCACGTTCAGCACGGCGGTGCATCCGCCGGCTACGCTGCCGGTTGCGCTCAATAGCTTCGGCTTGTGGATCGCGTTGATGATCACGTTGACCGTCGTCAACTACGGCTATCCGATCGCGCAGCTGTTGGCGCTGAACCAGACTTCGGTGCCGGCGATCTATATGGGAGGCGCGCGATGAGCACCGAACGCCTGTTCTCGCTGCGCAATCGATGGTTTACCGTCAGCGTCGGCTTGACGGCGGCGGTTGCGGTAGCGTCGATCCTGATCGGCTTCGTCTGGCTGCCGTCAGTGCAGACCGACGCGCCGTTCACGGGCCTTTGGAACGCGATCTGCAGCGCGGCCGGCGTGCCCCAGCGCTGGCTCGTGTCGACGCCCGTCACCTCGCGCGTGAAGACGAGCGAAGTCGTCGTCACCCCGACGATGTTCGCGAACGCCGATGCGCTGTCGGTCGGTCGAGGCGCAACGCTGGCGCTGCGATGCTCGATGTGCCACGGGCCGCAGGGTATCAGCCAAGCCAATTCGCCGAATCTCGCGGGGCAATACGAAACGGTAATCTACAAACAGCTGAAAGATTTCCAGACGGGCGCGCGCACGAACGCGGTGATGAGCCCGATGGTGGCGACGCTTTCCGATCAGGACATGCGCGACCTCTCGGCTTACTACGCCTACTTGCCTAAGCTGCCCGCCTATCACCCCGCGGCGCAGCCGGTCCCGCCGATCGTCGCCTCGGGCTCGCCCATGCGCAATATCGCGCCGTGTGCGTCGTGCCATGGCGCGGCCGACCATAAGACCGGCACGCCTTGGCTCGAAGGCGAGCCGGTAGCCTATATCCGCGGGCAACTGCTAGCGTTCGCTTCGGGCGATCGTCACAACGACATCAGCGAGCAGATGCGCAACGTGGCGCGTCAAATGACACCTGCCGAAATCGAAGCGGCGGCGCGCTACTATTCGAGCCAGCCGTAAGTCGCCGCGCAAACAAAGGCCCGATGCAATTGAGGGGCCGCAAATCACCCGTGCTCGCCGGTGAACCACTCGCGCGCTTTGAGCATGCCGTTCCAGTAGAACCACGGCAGCAGCTTCGCTTTGAGCAGCCACGCCAACGCGCTGGGCTTCATGGGGTCGAGCGGGAACGTCGGCAGCAGCTTGCCGCCATAGCCGAATTCCGCCAACACGACCTTGCCTCGCTCGACCGTCAGCGGACAGGCGCCGTAACCGTCGTAACGGCTCGGCATCGGCAGGCCCGAACGCATGGCGAGCAGATTCGATGCGACGATCACGGCTTGCTTGCGCGCGGCCGCCGCCGTCTTCGCGTTGGGCGCCGAGCAAACATCGCCTAGCGCGAAGACATTCGTATATCGCGGGTGGCGCAGCGTCGCATGATCGACCTCGAACCAGCCGGCCGCGTCGGCAAGCTGGCTGTCGCGGATGAAATCGGGCGCGACTTGCGGCGGGACCACGTGAAGCATTTCGAACGGTTTGGCGACGCGCGTCGTTTCGCCGCCGGCATCCTTGACATCGAAATAGGCGAGTTTGCCCGGCCCGTCGATGGCGACGAGATTGGAACGGAAAGCGAGATTCGCGCGGTACCGGTGCACGTATTTCATCAGCGACGGCACGAATGCGGCCACGCCGAACAGCACGGCGCCGTCAGTATTGAATTCGACGTTGATACGCTCGAGCGCGCCGGCTCGCCGCCACTGATCGCAGGAAAGATACATCGCCTTTTGCGGTGCGCCCGCGCACTTGATCGGCATCGCGGGCTGCGTGAAGAGCGCGGTGCCGCTGCGCATCGAGCGCACGAGCTCCCACGTATAGGGCGCCAAGTCATGGCGATAGTTCGACGTCACGCCATACTTGCCGAGCGCTTGCTCGAGCCCCTCGATGCGCTCCCACGCGAGACGCAGCCCCGCCGCCACGACGAGGTCGCGGTACGGTACGGTTTCGCCGTTTTCTAGCCTGACGCGGTTCTCGTCGGCCTCGATGCGTGCGACGGCCGCCCGTATCCACGTGACGCCCTTGGGCATCACTTCGCTCATTGGACGCCGGGTGCGGGCCACATCGAACAAGCCTGCGCCGACCAGCGTCCAAGCCGGTTGATAGTCGTGCGTATCGCGCGGCTCGACGACGGCGATCTTCAAACCCGGCTGCCGGCGCAGCAAGCTGGCCGTCACGGCGATACCCGCGCTGCCGCCGCCCACGACGACGACGTCGAATGTCTCGTCCCAGGCGCAGGCGGGCGCGACGCCTTCGGGCGAAATCTGGCTGGCCGTTTTTAAGGCGGGGTCGTGCTGCATGGATTGCATGGACATCTACGTGAACTCCGGTTCAGGCGCGTGCGAGGCGGCGCCGCGTGACGAGCGAATGAAGGGCCATGCCCGCGAGCATCGCGAGCACGAACAGCCAGGCCTTGGGCTGACCGCTCGAGGCGGCGATGAGCGCGGGGCCCGGACAGAAGCCTGCAATCCCCCAGCCGATGCCGAACAGCGCGCTGCCCACGACGAGCGGACGGTCGATTCGGCTGAGCGCGGGCCAAGACATCGGCGCGCCGAGCAAGCTTCGGCTCCGGCCGCGCGCGATGGTGAACGCGATCGAGCCGATCGCAACGGCGGCGCCCATGACAAAAGCAAGCGAGGGATCCCAGTGGCCGGCGAGATCGAGAAAGCTGAGGACCTTCTCCGGGTCGGCCATGTGGGAGACGATAAGGCCCAGACCGAATATCAGGCCGGCAACTAGAGCGGACAAAGCAAGCATGTCAGGCGTGACGAATCAAGAAAACGGTTAGGAATCCGAACGACATGAAGGTCAGCGTGGCGACGATCGAGCGGGCCGACCCGCGCGAGATGCCGCACACGCCGTGGCCGCTCGTGCAGCCCGAGCCGTATCGCGTGCCGAAGCCGACCAGTAGCCCCGCGATCACCAGCATCGAAGGCGACGCGGCGATGTGCGTGTCCGGTAGTTGCGCGCCCAACCGCCACAGCCAAGGCGCGGCGATGAGACCAAGCAGAAACGCGAGCGGCGACGCGCGGTCGGCCGCTTGCATTTCGACGAGGCGCCCGATCATGCCGCTGATGCCGGCAATGTGGCCGTTGAACAGCAGATAGAGCGCGGCCGCCGCCCCGATGAGCAGCCCGCCGGCAATGGCCGCGCCCGGCGTGAAATGCGACGTGTCGATGATCATCGCGCACCGGCCTTGGTTTTTCCGCAGAAGAGCCCGTACAGCGTTTGCATGATGGCGATGACCTCGTTGCTAGCTAGGCTGTAGTAAATGTATTTTCCTTCCCGCCGAGAAGCGACGAGTCCTTCTTCACGCAACACCCCCAGGTGCTGCGATAGGCTAGGCTGATGAATGCCGACGCTGGCTTCGAGTTCGCCCACGTTTTGCTCGCCCTGCGTGAGCTGGCACAGTAATAGCAACCGATCCTCGTGCGCCATCGCTTTGAGCAGCGCACAACACTGCGCGGCAGATTGGCGCAGGTCGTCCAGGTTTTGTGCAGTAAGCTGGCTTTCCATGGGGATCGATGAGGCAAGTGAGTGATCAACAATATGTTGATAGACATTATATGAATTGATATAGTGTTTGGCAACATCACTTTGAACGAGGGGCTTCGCGATGCGTCCTCAGGTAGAGCCGTTCTTCGATTCAGCGACATCGACCTTCACCTATGTCGTCCACGCCGGCGACGGTACCGCGGCGGCTGTCATCGACTCGGTGCTCGACTACGACCCCAAGTCCGGACGCACGTCGACGGCCTCGGCCGACCGCGTCATCGCGTTCGTGCGCGAACACGACTTGCGCATCGAGTGGCTGCTCGAGACTCACGCGCATGCCGATCACTTGTCGGCGGCGCACTATCTAAAGCGCCACTTGGGCGGCAAGATCGCGATCGGCGAACAGATCCGCCTTGTTCAGCATACGTTCAAGGACGTCTTCAACCTCGGAGAAGACGTACCGGCCGACGGCACGCAGTTCGACCATTTGTTCGCGGCCGACGAAGCCTTCGCCGTGGGCGCCCTCAGTGCGCACGCGTTGCACGTGCCCGGACATACACCTGCGGACGTGGCTTATCAAATCGGCGACGCCGTATTCGTCGGCGACACGCTCTTTATGCCCGATGTCGGGTCCGCCCGCTGCGATTTTCCGGGTGGCGACGCGCATACGCTCTACCGGTCGGTGCGCAAGCTGCTTTCGCTGCCGCTGCAAACGCGTCTGTTCATGTGTCACGACTATCCACCGGCGTCGCGCGACGCGAACTGCGAGACGACCGTGGACGAGGAGCGCCGGAAAAACGTGCATTTGCACGAGGGCGTGTCGGAAGATGAGTTCGTCGAGATGCGAACGGCGCGCGACCGAACGCTGTCGATGCCGGTTCTGATCTTGCCCGCAGTGCAGATCAATATTCGAGCCGGAGATATGCCCACGCCGGAATCGAACGGCGTGCGCTATTTGAAAATTCCGCTCGATGCACTTTGACGCAGCTCGGTGCGCGCCTGCTGCGCAGCCGCGCCTTATCTCCGAGTGAGGCGCCGGAGCGGCTGCTCCGCGGGCGGGAGTCCCAGCAATCGCGATAGCTTGCCTTGCTCGGCTGCAATATCGGCGAGCGTGAATTTATCCAACACTTCGAAATAAGCCCGCAACGCGCTGCCGAGTACGCCGCGCAGCCCGCACGCCGCGGTAATCACGCAGGCGTTGCCTTCCGTATCGAAGCACTCGACCATCCGGAAGTCCGGCTCCATCGTGCGCACCACGTCGCCCACGGTGATGCGAGCGGCCGGCCGCCCGAGCTTGAGCCCGCCCGTTCTGCCCCGCGTCGTACTTAAAAAGCCGGCGCGCCCAAGCGCGTGCACGATCTTCACGAGATGCCCACGCGCGATTCCGAGCGCCTCCGAGATCTCCGCGATCGTGACCAGTTCGTCTGAGCGCACAGCGGCGTACATCAGCACCCGCAGGCTGTAATCGGTGAAATCAGTGAGTCGCATAGCGCACCTATAAAGTATAAGTATTGTATATCTTTTAACCGCACGTTCACCCCTTTGACAAGGCGCAACGGCCTGCTGCAGGCGTTGGCGCCGGACGAAACATTGATGATTTACGTCAAGTTTTCGGGAAAGGTCGGCTCGATAATGAGCGAAGACCCGGATCCGTGCCGGTCATGCACACTCATGGGAAGGAACATGCCTGCTCACTGCGCGCTAGGCCGCGAAAACACGCCGGACGCACCGGAAACCGACGAGAGTCGTTTCGTCGACATCGACATCGACATCGCGGAAGACTTGATTCGCCGCTTCGACAATCCGGGCCCACGGTACACGTCGTATCCGACCGCCGACCGGTTCAACTCCGATTTCGACGAGGCGAGCTATCGCGGGCATCTGGCCGAACGCGCGGCTGCCGTGATCAAGTCCCCACTTTCCGTGTACGCGCACCTGCCGTTCTGCGAATCGCTTTGCTACTTCTGCGCATGCAACAAGATCATCACGCGCGATCACGGGCGCGCGTCGGAGTATCTGGGCTATTTGCTGCGTGAAATTTCGATGGTGGCGCCTGAGCTCGGCAGCGATCGCCGCACGTCGCAGCTGCACTTGGGCGGCGGAACGCCTACCTTCTTCAGCATGACCGAATTGGGCGCGCTGATCGATGCGTTTCAGCGGCATTTCGATTTTGGTCCGAACGCGGAACTCGGAGTCGAGATCGATCCGCGCACCGTCACCCCGCGTACGCTGGCCGAGCTCGGCGCGCTTGGATTCAATCGCACGAGCTTCGGCGTGCAGGACTTCGATCCGGCCGTGCAACAGGCCGTGAATCGCATTCAACCGCTCGACATGGTCGAGCGCGCGCTCGGCGCGAGCCGCGACGCCGGATTCGAATCGATCAACATCGATCTGATCTACGGCTTGCCGCGACAGTCGGTCGCGAGTTTCGACCGGACGCTCGACGAAGTCGTGCGGCTCGCACCTGATCGCATCGCCTTGTACAACTACGCGCATTTGCCCGCGCGATTCAAGGCGCAGCGGCTCATCGATGCGAAAGAGCTGCCGCTTGCGGAGGATCGCCTGCGCATCTTCGTGGGAGCGACCCGGCGCTTGCTCGATGCCGGGTACGTCTATATCGGCCTTGATCATTTCGCCAAGCCTGACGACGAACTGAGCCGCGCGCTGCGCAACAACAGCCTGCATCGCAATTTCCAGGGCTATACGACCAAGGCCGAGTGCGATCTCGTCGGCTTCGGGGTCTCGGCGATCGGCAAAATCGGCCGCGCCTATTGTCAATCGACGCGATCGGTCAAGACTTACTACGAGCGCTTGAACGAAGGTCGGTTGCCGGTCGAGCGCGGCCTGACGCTGACCGCGGACGACGTGCTGCGACGAGACGTGATCATGACGTTGATGTGCAGCACGCCGCTCGATTGTCGAGCCGTCGAAGCCGCGCACGGCATTGTGTTTGCGAACTACTTCGCGGCCGAGCTCGCCGCGCTGGCGCCGTTCGCGCGGGCGGAACTGATTGCAGTCGACACGGACACGATACGCGTGCTCCCGAAGGGGCGTCTTTTCGTGCGCGCGATCGCCATGACGTTCGACGCCTACCTGGGACGACCGAGCGCGGCGTCGTATTCGAAACTGATTTAGCGGGACGGAGTGCGAACATGCAAAAAGCGAAGATTCGCGTTCAGGCGTTTCTCGCCCGGATGCCGCTTTTTAACGAGCTGGCGCCGTCCGAGCTCGATCGCATCGCGCAGGGCACAACGCAGCAGCAGGTTGTGCGTAAGGAGATGGTGTTTCATAGCGGCGATGTCTGCACGGGCTTGCATGCCGTTGTTTACGGACAGATCAAACTAAGCGTGATTTCGCCGCTAGGCGAAGAGAAGGTCGTGCGGATCGTCGGGCCGGGCGACAGCTTCGGCGAAGCGCTGATGTTTCTCGGCAAACCGTACTTCGTATCGGCGCAGGCGATTGGCGATTCGCTGCTTTTACACGTCTCGAAGGCGACGATCCTCGATGCACTGCGGGGCGATCCCGATTTCGCGTGCAAGATGCTGGCGGGGATGAGCGCGCGATTGCACGCGTTGATGCGCGATGTCGAGGCGTATTCGCTGCGCTCGGGCACGCATCGCGTCATCAGCTACTTGCTGGGCCAGAAAGCGGAGCCGGAGTCTGGCCCGGAAAGCTCGGGGATGCGCGTGCAGCTCGAGGCGGGAAAGAAGATGGTGGCCTCGAGGCTCAATCTCACGCCCGAGCACTTTTCGCGCATCTTGCACGAACTCGGCACGCGCGGGCTCGTCGCCATCAATGGGCGCGAAATCGTCATTCCAGATCCGTCAAAGCTGCGCGCCGCCTGCGCTTACTGACGCGCTACCGCGCATCGCGCGCCGGTAGAGGCGTATCGCGCGCGTCATGTTCAGGCCGGGCGCTGCGCCGCTTCTCAGAGTGTTGCTGCCGGTGGGCCGGGAGACTCACGGAGCATCTCAATAGTCAAACGCTCGGATGAATGCTCCTCACAAGGGCTCTGCAGCGAGGGCGCGCCATAGGCGCGTCAGGTTCAGTACACTCCGCATCTTTAAACAGCGAGACGGCCTTTGGATTGAACTGCGAACTCGTCACTGACTCAGGCATGCAGAGAGTCGGGACTCGTGCAAACCGACCCGGCGGCGCGACCGTGGCATCATGATTGAATGGGCCGCATTCACTTACGCCGGTGTCCGATACGATCTCTCTCACTTGCACCCCCGTCGGCTCACCTTTACCCAGCCGCCGAGCGATTGCCGTCCGGAACGTACCTACGCGGTGCAGCTGATCTACAGCTTACACTGCTTCACGCGCTCGGCAGAGCATGGCGAGCCCATCGATGCGGCCTTGCTCTACGGCGACTCGCGAGAAACCCGCGTTTTCTGCGAGCGGCGGTATCGCATGTCCAAAGCGTTGCCACGTATCGTCGACGACCTTGGCCGCCGCCCTTGCTATCACACGGGAAAGGGAAATTTTTTTGTCGTGGAACTGATTGACGACCTAGGTGCGAAGCGGGAATACGAGGTCTATTTCACTGCTTCGCGCGCGTCCGAGCGGGGTGTGCTGAATCTGTTCATTCAAAGCGCCTATGTGCGGGACCGAGAGCATCGGCGCAACCGTCCTAAGAAGAAACCCGTGCGGCTATACGTCATTCTGCACAACACGCTTACGAATCGACCGCTCAAGGAACCACCGTGCTGACGCAGGCGTTATATCGGCGCCACGCTGCAAAAGAAAGAGGCTCCCTAAAAGGAGCCTCGTTCGAACTGCTAATCGGACCTCTTGGCTATCGTCACACTTGGGTAACGACCCCGTTGCGGGGCGGGGGTAACGCACGGTTTTCGCCGTTCCGTTCATACGTCACCGGGCCTAATGGTACAGGCATTGGACGTCGTCCACAAGATAGCCGCATATCGACAGGTACTTCGAGCGGCTATCGTGGATCGCAACGAGCTGCGCCGCCTGCGCTTACTGACGCGCTACCGCGCATCACGCGCCGGTAGAGGCGTATTGCGCGCGTCATGTTCAGCGCGAGCCATAAGCTCGAAACGCCGAAAGCGACGGCCGCGACACGCCCCAATGCGTGGCGCCATACGCATGCGGCAATCAACAACGCCAATGCAGCAAGGTGCGCACGGAACTGCGCGCGTGCGGCGGCGTCCGGCAGCATCGCCTTCACCTTAGGAACCAGCGCCGAACGTACATCGAGCGACGCTTGCAAGTGATACCAGAGTAGGAACGGGATGATCTTGTACAGCATGCCGCTGATCGCCGACCAAACCACGCCCACGACCAATACGACGCCCACGAGCACGCCCAAAGACGCCTTGCCCGTCGCAACCGCCATCAGGCCAATGGGGCCGGCGCAGATTAGGCTGACCATCGCCGTTCGCCAATACAGCGTAGTCGCGTCAGGCGCGGGACGCTTTCGGCGTCGTAGAAGGATGAGCGTGATCGCGGCGAAGATGCCATAAACCCCAACCAGCACGAGCTCGCCGACCGACGCCGCCGTCGGCCACCGAGCTTGCATCGCGAAGCCGGACAGCGATGCAATGCGAGTACCAGGAACGCGATCGGCACGAAAGCATGCGTGATCCAGCGAGGGTACGGCTCAGTGACTTGGAACATGGGGATCACTTGATAGGACACGCCGACGGTCAGTAGTCCAATCCATCCGCCCAACCCCCAAGTCAGGTGCAGCTCCGTCAAAGCCACCATCGGGACCGGCAGCGATAGCAATCCGTCCAGCGAAGCGGTGAGCACCGCGCCGAGCGCGGCGGTCGCGAACAGCGAGACGAGCGCGAGCGCGACCGCTCGTACGATGTCGATCACCCGATGCGCGTCCAGCGACGCTCCGCGTACGAGGCCGATCGCGCACGCCAGCGTGAACCAGACGATTGCGGCGCAACAGAGCAACCCGGCAATAGGAAACAATGCACTGATCGAACCGACGAATGCCCATGCAAGCGTCATCGTCCCAAACGTCAGGAGCGCGTGAATAGCAATAGCGTTGCGGCGAGCGCGGAAGACGTGCGCGCCGATAGCGACAGGCAGGATCTGAATCAGCGCTCCCATCATGGTGCTGGCAAACACGCCTAATGTCATGAGATGCGTGACGGCGAGCGCGAACGGCGACCATCGCGTGGAGAACGCCGCAGGCCCCGCATAAAGCAACAAGGCGGCTGCTAGCGATGCAAACACCGGCGCGTTCACGAAGAACGGCAACGTGGCCGCGAGCGGCGGCGACTCGTCCAAGGCGAGCTCGCGACGCATCACCGGGCTCGCCAGATGTCGATTTCGAAGCGTCCATCGAGCGGGCCTTTCGATTCGAAATCGAAGCCGTGGCGCGACAGCAGCGAATAGAGCGGCAAAGGCTCGCGATCGATGACCATGCGCAAATAGCGGTCGACGTTCAGCGTGCGCAACGCCGCGACTACACGCTCCATGGGTTCTGGCGGTTCGAGCCCGCATAGCGCGAGCGTGGTTTCACAGGCGAATGGTTTCATGCGTGGCACTTCGCCGCACCGGAGGCAGTGCGCGGCAGGAGTAATGGCAGCGCTGTCCCACGATAGCAAAGGCAGCGGCGCGGATCGGCGATAACCTTGTTGCTGTCGAGCATACGCGGTACGCGAAACGGGTCCTTGACCCAAGTTAAGGTCGGCCGCCCTGCGGGGCCCCACACTTGCCGCTATTGCGATCGTCGTGAGGTTGTTCCGTGTCAGTGGATGAGGCTAGATTCGAACCCCTATGCATGAAGGGCAGAACGCTGTTGCCCATCGTGCAAGGTGGAATGGGCGTGGGCGTGTCCGCGCATCGTTTGGCGGGAACGGTCGCTTCGCTCGGCGCGCTCGGGACGATATCGAGCGTCGATCTGCGGCGGCATCACCCGGACCTGATGGCGAAGACGTCCCGCTCACGGGACCGCGCACTGATCGATGCCGTCAATCTCGAAGCGCTCGATCGCGAAGTGCGCGGGGCATTGACCTTGTCCGGCGGCCGCGGCGCCGTGGCCGTCAACGTCATGCGTGCCGTGTCGGCCTATGCGGATTACGTGCGCCGCGCATGCGAAAGCGGTGCGCATGCCGTTGTCGTCGGCGCCGGACTGCCGCTCGACCTGCCGGAATTGACGGCCGACTATCCGCATGTCGCGTTGATCCCGATTCTGTCGGACGCGCGCGGCATCGGCCTGGTACTGAAGAAATGGATGCGCAAACAACGTTTGCCCGATGCGATCGTCATCGAGAATCCACGCTACGCGGCAGGGCACCTCGGGGCGCCGGCGATCGATAGCGTCGCCAACCCGCATTTCGCGTTTCCGGAAGTGATCGAGGGGACGTTGGCCTTGCTCAAGGAACTCGGCCTCGAACGGGAGCGCATTCCGCTCATCGCCGCCGGAGGCATCCATACGCATGGGCAGATGCGCGAACTCGTCTCGCTTGGCGCGGCCGCGGTGCAGTTAGGTACGCCTTTCGCCGTGAGCGAGGAGGGCGACGCGCACCCGAACTTCAAACGCGTGCTGGTCGAGGCGACACCGCAGGACATCGTCACGTTCATGAGCGTGGCCGGCCTTCCGGCGCGCGCCGTGCGTACGCCGTGGCTGGCCGACTACCTGGAAAAGGAAGCGAAGCTGCAGCGCGTGGCGAAACCGCGCAAGTGCACGGTCGGCTTCGATTGCCTGCAGCAATGCGGGCTGCGTGACGGCATCGCGAAGCACGGGCAGTTTTGCATCGACACGAGACTAGCGTACGCGCTGGCCGGCGATGTAAAGCGCGGGCTGTTTTTCCGTGGGTCGGAGGCGCTGCCCTTCGGGCGACAGATCCGACCGGTACGCGATCTCATCGACTACATGCTGACAGGGGCGAGGGCCGAGGGCGGTACGGCCGATATGGGCGGTATGGCCGCTCCACGGCGGCACGAGTCCCCGAGCCTCGATGAGGCGGCGTGACGCCGCTGTCGGAGCAGGACGATTTTTATTTGACGAAAGGGCAGGCCAATAGATGGAGCTCGTTTGTCCCGCCGGCAGTCTTCCGGCACTCAAGGCCGCAATCGACAACGGCGCCGATTGCGTCTATCTAGGCTTTCGCGATGCGACGAATGCGAGAAACTTTGCCGGGTTGAACTTCGACGAGGCGTCGATCCGCGCCGGCATCGACTACGCGCATCAGCGCGGACGTAAGGTACTGCTCGCGCTCAACACCTACCCGCAGCCGACGGCATGGCCGGTCTGGCGGGCAGCCGTGGATCGGGCGGCCGCCTCTGGGATCGATGCCGTCATCGCGGCCGATCCGGGACTCATGCGCTATGCGCGCGAGCGTTATCCAGACTTGCGGCTGCATCTCTCGGTGCAAGGCTCGGCCACGAACTACGAGGCGATCAACTTCTATCAAGCGCACTTCGGCATTTCGCGCGCCGTGTTGCCGCGCGTGCTCTCGTTATCTCAGGTCGAGCACGTCAGCGAGAACACCAGCGTCGAACTCGAAGTTTTCGGTTTCGGCAGCTTATGCGTGATGGTGGAAGGGCGCTGCGCGCTGTCTTCGTACGTCACCGGCGAATCGCCCAATACGCACGGCGTTTGTTCTCCGGCCAAGCACGTGAGGTGGCAAAAGACACCACACGGGCTCGAATCGCGGCTGAACGGCGTGCTGATCGATCGCTATGACGACGAAGAGAACGCCGGTTACCCGACGCTGTGCAAGGGCCGCTTCGACGTGACCGGCGAGCACTACTACGCCATCGAGGAACCCACGAGCCTGAACACGCTCGAGTTGCTGCCGCGTCTTGCACAGATCGGCGTGCGCGCGATCAAGATCGAAGGCCGCCAGCGCAGCCCCGCCTATGTGGCGAAGGTGACACGCGTGTGGCGCGACGCGATCGATCAATGCCGCGCAAATCCGCAGCGTTACAGCATCAAGCCGGCATGGATGGGCGAACTCGATAAGCTCGCGGAAGGTCAGCAGCATACGTTGGGCGCCTACCATCGCCCCTGGAAATGACGCGATGCGGCCCACGAAGCCGCGTGCGGGAGAGCAATGTGAAAATCGCATTAGGCCCCATTCACTACTATTGGTCGCGTGTCGCGACACTGCAGTTTTACGAAGCGATGTGCGCCGCACCCGTCGACATCGTCTACCTTGGCGAAACGGTGTGCGCGCGTCGCCATGAATTGCGCGCCGCCGATTGGTTCGAGATTGCGAACATGCTGTCGGAGGCAGGGAAGGAAGTGGTGTTGTCGACGCAGGTTCTGCTGGAGTCGGGCAAGGATGTGGCGACGATGAAGGCCGTAACCGGCAATGCCCGCTACCTTGTCGAAGCGAACGACATGGGGGCTGTTCGCTGCATGCAGGGACACCCTTTTGTTGCCGGACCCTGGCTCAACCTCTATAACGAACCGGCATTAAATGTGATGACTGGTCTGGGCGCCAAGCGCTGGGTCATGCCGCTGGAGATGGGGGCGGACGCACTGGCTCACATGCAGGCCGCGCGTCCCGGGGGCATGGAAACAGAAGTCTTCGCCTATGGACGCTTGCCGCTTGCGTTTTCCGCGCGCTGCTTTACGGCGCGGCACCGAAACCTGCCTCGCGACAATTGCCAATACGTGTGTCTCGAGCACCCTGACGGGCTGGCGCTAAAGACGCGCGAAGGTCAGCCGTTTCTCGTCCTGAACGGTATCTCCGTCCAATCGGCGCACGTGTACAACCTGATCGATTCGGTCGACACCTTGAGGCAGCTCGGCGTCGACGTGCTACGCCTAAGCCCGCAATCGCAGAGCATGGATGCAATCGTCACAGTTTTCCGCGAGGTCATCGATGGGCGGACGACCGGTGCACAGGCGCTGGAGCGGATGGATGGACTGATGCCGGCGTCCGGATGCGACGGCTATTGGCATGGGATGCCAGGGCTTTCGCAGCGGCAGGGTGATACATCCATGGAAACGACAAGGAGCATTTAATGAGCAACGCAGCCTACGAGGCGCCGTCGATCTTGCGCGGTGTGTTGTCGAAACTGCCGGCATGGCCTGGATCGCTGCTGTTTGCCGGCGCGCTCAACGTCGTCCTCAAACCGCATCTACCGGCCGATACGTTGACGCCGCTCCGAGGTCGGGCCTTACGCATCGACGTTCTCGATGTGGGCATGACATTCGATTTCACGTATCGCGACCGTGCGTTCCGTGCGGCACGGCATGAAGGCAATATCGATTTGACGATCAGCGCGAGCGCTTACGATTTTCTGCAACTCGCGCGCCGCGCGCAGGATCCCGACACGTTGTTTTTCAGTCGCCGTTTGACGATGGAAGGCGATACGGCGCTTGGGCTACTGGTCAAAAACTCGCTCGATGCGATCGACGCGTCGATGATTTCGCTGGAGCGGTTTGCGCCTGCCTTTGCATTTCGTGCCGGAAAAAGCCGCCACGGGAGAGGTACCGGCGCTTAACGCAGGCCCGCACCTACGGTTGCGTGCCCGGGACATAGGGATAAGGAATTCGAAAAAATGGATAACGATCGACGTGTGTTACCGCTCGTGTATTCGTGCTCGGGGTGTTCGAGCGCGGCGCAGATGGCCAACTACGTGGCGGTGCAGCTCGACAGGCGCGGTGCGGCCGAAATGTCGTGCATCGCCGGCGTGGGCGGCGATGTACCGGCGCTGCTCAAATTGGCCCATTCGGGCAGGCCGATGATCGCTATCGATGGATGCCCGCTCGCATGCGTCAAGCATTCTCTTGCCCGGCATGGACTTGTTGCTAACGAGTACGTGCAGCTCGCGCACCTCGGCGTAAAGAAGCGATTCCATGCCGACTTCGATATGGCGCAGGCCGAGCAGGTCGTGGTCGAAGTCGGTGAGACCGCGCGTTCGCTTCGCGAAAGCGCGGCGCGAGAGATCGCTCCGGTTTGCGATGCGCACGGCCGGTAAGCGTGCAAGCGTCAGCGGTTGCAAGCGTCAACCGCGCCTAACGTCGAATATCGGAAAAGCGTTTCGCAACGCGGCGAGCGTATCTTCGCTCGGATAGCCGGCCGTCCCCACCGAGTTGAGCGCCTCATCGTGCGACCCTTGTTTGCGAAACACCTGCACCACATACTTTTCGACCCCGACCTCTGAAAGCCGATGCGCGAGCCGAAGTAGCTCGGCGTCCGGCAACAAGTTCGGGTGCGCCGTCGTTCGGCATTCGTAATCGATGCCGCTTGCGAGCAGCGCTGTCAGCGAGCGCCGAGCTTGCGCGCCGCTGTCGCGTATCCGCGTCACCCGCTCATAGTTTCCGAACGGCGCTTTCACATCGAACCCGACCCAATCGAGCAGCGGCAGCACCCGTTCGAAGCGACGAGGGTGTGTGCCGGCGCTATGCAGCCCGATCTTGAAGCCAAGGGCTCGCGCGTCGGCTATCGCATCTGGGAGCGCCGGGTCGGAAGTCGGCTCGCCCCCGCTGAACACCACGCCATCGACCAGCCCGACGCGGCGCTCGAGAAAGCGCATCACCTCGGGCCAAGGCGTTGTGCCGCCTGGCGTGCGTGACTGCAGATGCGTGTTATGGCAATAGCCGCAACGCCAGGGGCAGCCTTGCACAAAGACGACGGCGGCGAGCAGCCCCGGAAAATCTGTCGCCGTGAACGGCGTCACCCCGCCGACCTTGAGCAGTCGATGCGGGGCCACGCCTTTTGAGGCCCGCACTTGCGCCGCGTCAGGCGGCACGCGACGCCTCTTCCGTGAAGTACGTGCGTTCGTAGAATTCGCCCTTTTTACCGGTGTTGAAGGACGAGACAGGCCGGTGATAGCCCATCACGCGCGTCCAGATTTCACAGGGTTGGCGTTCCTCATCGCGAAGCTCGGCGGCGGTGTGACGCATCGTATCGTTCATCGTTAGGACTCCATGGTTTCAGGTTGATTGCATTTGACGCTGAAGCAGTGCTTCATCGCATTTGGGACAAAACTCGTGTCGGCCGGGCAGATAGCCATGCTTCGGGCAGATGGAAAACGTGGGCGTAACCGTGATGTAGGGCAGCGAGAACCGGCTCAGTGTGCGCTTGACGAGTTCTCGGCACGCATCGGCCGAAGACAGGGGCTCTGTCATATAAAGATGCAGGACGGTTCCTCCGGTGTATTTGCGCTGTAAATCGTCCTGATGCTCGAGCGCCTCGAATGGATCTTCGGTGAAGCCGACCGGCAATTGCGACGAATTCGTGTAATACGGCATCTCGGCCGTGCCCGCCTGCAGGATGCTCGGAAAGCGCTTTCGGTCTTCCTTCGCAAAGCGATACGTGGTGCCTTCCGCGGGCGTCGCCTCCAGGTTGTACATATGCCCCGTTTCCTCTTGGAACTCGAGCATGCGTGCGCGGACGCGATCCAGCAGCCGCACGGCGAACGCGTGGCCCCACGGTGTCGTCACGTCGTGTTCATCGCCCGTGAAGTTGCGGATCATCTCGTTGACGCCGTTCACGCCCAACGTCGAAAAGTGATTGCGCAGCGTGCCCAGATACCGCTTGGTGTACGGAAAGAGACCGTTGTCGATGTGTTGCTGGATCACGCGGCGCTTGATTTCCAGGCTATCCTTGCCCAATTCGAGCAGCGCGTCGACGCGCGCCATCAGTGCGGCTTCATCGCCCGCATGGAGATAGCCGAGCCGCGCGCAGTTCAACGTGACGACGCCGATCGAGCCGGTCTGCTCGGCGGAACCGAACAGACCGTTGCCGCGCTTGAGCAGCTCGCGCAGATCGAGCTGCAGCCGGCAGCACATCGAGCGGATCATGTTGGGCTTCAACTCGGAATTGATGAAATTCTGGAAGTATGGGAGCCCGTAGCGTGCGGTCATGTCGAACAAGCGCGTGGCGTTCGGGCTGGTCCAATCGAAATCCTCGGTGATGTTGTAGGTCGGGATCGGGAAGGTGAAGACGCGTCCTTTCGCGTCGCCGGCTTGCATGACTTCGATATACGCCCGATTGATCATGTCCATCTCGGCCTGAAGATCGCCATAGCGAAACGCCATTTCCTTGCCGCCGATAATGGGCACTTGCTCGCGCAAGTCTTCAGGGCAGATCCAATCGAAGGTCAGATTCGTGAACGGCGTTTGCGTCCCCCAGCGCGAGGGAACGTTCAAGTTGTAGATGAGTTCTTGAATCGACTGACGCACCTCGTCGTAGCGCAGCCTATCCTTGCGCACGAACGGCGCCATGTACGTGTCGAAGGAGCTGAACGCCTGCGCGCCGGCCCATTCGTTCTGCAGCGTGCCGAGAAAATTCACGATCTGACCCACTGCGCTCGACATGTGCTTGGGCGGTGCGGCTTCGACCTTGCCCGGTACGCCGTTTAGGCCTTCGGTCAGCAACGTGCGCAGCGACCAGCCCGCGCAATAGCCCGAGAGCATGTTCAAATCGTGGATGTGCAGATCGGCTTCGCGATGCGCCCGACCGACGGCGGGGGGATAGACATGGCTCAACCAGTAATTCGCGACGAGCTTGCCCGAGATGTTCAGGATCAAACCGCCGAGGGAATAGCCCTGATTGGCGTTGGCGTTCACGCGCCAATCGCGGCGCTCGAGGTACTCGTCGATGGCCGAGCCGACTTCGACGAAGGGTTTGGTCTCGTCCGGCGCTGACCCGGATTGAGCGGCCTGGGCGGTTTGATCGGCATGAGCGGATCGCGTGCTCGCGGCGGGCGTCGATCGACGTTCCATGTATTCCTCGATGAACACAATAGGTTGTGATGTGTGTCATCGTAGGTACAACATATTGTTCGGTCAACGCGACGAGCCGCCGCTATCGCCTATGCTTGACCTGGATTAAGTTTCGCCTCGATCGCGCGGTCGGTCCCAGACGAACCGACCGGACTACCGAAGGCTACCGGTAGCTACCGGTAGCTACCGAAGGTCGTCCGCGGTTAGCCGCTGCAGCCGCACCCGCCGTTTCCGCCGCCGCTGCACCCCGCGGGCGCGGCTTGTTCGTGCGCGGCGCCTTCGCTCGCAGTGAGCCAGATGCCGAAGTCGATCGCGATGCGTTCGGGACTGCGTTCGACATACTGAATGCGGACTTGATCGCCGTAGCGATGCTGGATCTGCTGAAGCAGTGGAAGCGGATCGTGGTCGTTCACGAAGCGCATGGTCTCGCCATGGTCGAGCGTTTCCAACGCGGCGAAAATCGCGGCGTGACGGAAACGCTTGGCGATGCCGCGCGCGTCAAAGAGGTAAGTCGTATCGGGCGTGTTGCTTGTCATATCTGACTCCGGTGTTGCAATGAACGGGGATGAGCGGCATGCCGAAGAAGGCGGGCCGCCGGTTGTCGACGTGCTCGAGTGTTCGGATCGCGAGAGGGCGGGCGTCACCTCCTAGACGAGGTCATGCGAAATTCCCCTCGCGCTGCCCATGCCGCCGATGCCATGACGATCACGAACAGCAGCAGCGCCAGGGCGTTGCCGAGCGCGCCTGCGCGGCGCAGCGCGAATGCTTGCGTCATCACGCCGCCGACGCGCAGGGCAAGCGTGATATTCAAGGCGATGAGCGGAAGGTAGAAGATGGGTCGATAGCGCACGCGCAAACGCGCGAGCGCGGGCAAAACGATCGGCGCATGGCCGAGCGCCATCGACGCGACGAAGCCGAGGGTCAAGGCGTGCAGCGCGCCGTCATGCCATGGATGCACGGCGTTCCAAGCGCCGAATAATCCCAGCACGCCGCTCAACGCCAGCCAGCCGTAGCCCGAGAGCAAGCAGACCGCGATGAACCGTGTGAGACCACGCTGACGCACGGTGACGCGCGCGATGTCGTACCGCGCGAGCCACGCGGCGAGCAAGAGCAGGCACGCCGAGAATGCGCGAAGGCCGAGTTCGGGGTCGCGCAGCGCCCAGCCGATGCCGGCGAGCATGATGACGACGATCGATACGAAAACGGCGCGTGCGCGGGCAGGCGTGGGCCGCATGCGCGTGAGCTCGAGCCGCTCGGCCGCGATCGTCAGCACGAGAAACGCGAGCCAACTCGGTACGGCGAATAGCGGCGCTCCCGTCGCGAACCAGAGGATGTCGCCGAACCACCAGATCGATACGCTCGACGCGAGTATCGACAGATGCAGCGCCGGTTGACGCCGCACGAGCACCCATGCGTCGACGAGCGCGAGCGTTGCGCCGACGATCAGCATGGCTTGAGCCCATATCGGCGAGGCCCCGCTCAACAACGCAAGTCCAGCGAGCATGACGGCGGCGGGCGCGCATACGTGCCGCCCGCCGCCGAGCGCCACGGCCCGCTCGACGCTCACGACAGCGCCGAAAAAGATCGGTAGCATCAGCACACCGTGCCATTGCGCGTTGGAAAGCGCATGAAGCGGCACGGTCACGCCGAACCGCGCCAACCCCGCCAAGACGCCGCAAGCGAATGTGAGCGCCGCTGCGGCGGCGAACGCCAGCCGCAGCGCAATGCGCGCGCGACTAAAGGGCAGGACGCCCGCCGCGTCGTGCGGCGCGCCGGCGAGTAGCCTGCGCTTCAATCGTCGCTCCAACCGAGCAAATCGCGCGCGGCGTCGCTCATCATCGCCGGTTCCCACGGCGGCTCCCACACGAGATCGATATCCACCGGCGTGCCGATCGGCAATGCCGCGTCGATGACGGTATGCACGTCGTCCAAAATCACTTGCCCCATGGGGCAAGCGGGCGAGGTCATCGTCAGCGCGATACGCCAACCGTCGCACCGGGCTTCAACGTCATAGACGAGGCCGAGATCGACGATGTTGACGCCGACCTCCGGGTCGACGACTTGCCCGAGCGCCGCGCGTATCTGCTCACGCATGGCCTCGCAGCCGGGGGAGGTCGTTGCGGATTCCATCTTCATGCTCCATGAACCGTCGTTTCGCGTCAGGCGCGCCTGACGCTCGGGATCCAGCGAATCAAAGAAATCAAACGCGATGTGCGGTGGCCGTGACGGTTGCCTTGACCGGCCGCGCCTCGACGGGGCGGGACGGCTCGACGCGCCTTAGCAGTCGCAGCGCGAACCAGCCGAGATACAGCACGCCGCCGGCGAACACGATGTCGCCGGGCACGCGCGCCCACACCAGCGCCTGCATGATCGGCGCATGCACGATCTCGGGCGAGCGCGCATACCAGAGGCCTTTGCTGACGCTTGCCCATGCTTCGTAGATGCCCGACGGCAGAATCGACAGGAACACCATCATGAACAGGCCGATGTTCAGCATCCAGAATGCGGGCTTGAGCAACGCGTCGTCCCACGCTTCGCGGGCCGAGAGGCCGCGCAGGCAGAACAGCATGAGCCCGATGCCGAGCATGCCGTAGACGCCGAACAGGGCAGCATGGCCGTGCGCGGGCGTCATGTTCAGGCCTTGCACGTAATAGAGCGAGATCGGCGGATTGATCGAAAAGCCGAGCAATCCGGCGCCGACCGTGTTCCAGACGCCCACGGCGACGAAGCAGAGGATCGCCCACTTGTAGGTTTGCAACCACGGCGCGGCCGTCGTCTTGCGATAGGTCTGCCATCCTTCGAGCCCGATGAGCGCGAGCGGCACGACTTCGAACGCGGAGAACACGGCGCCGACCGCGATCACGGCCGTCGAGGCGCCCGTGAAGTACAGATGGTGCAGCGTGCCGAGAATGCCGCCGAACAGGAAGACGATCGTTTCGAGCACGATGGCGCGATTGGCTGTTTCGATGCGGATCAGGCCGAGGCGCGAGAAGATCAAGGCGATGACGGCTGTGGCGAACACCTCGAAGAAGCCTTCGACCCACAGATGCACGAGCCACCATCTCCAATACTCGATCATCGAATAGTGCGTGTGTTGGCCCCAGGCGAGCGACGTTGAATAAAACGCGCCGATGCACGCGGCGGACAGGAAGACCATGCCGATGAGGCCGCGCCCGTTAGTTTCGCGATTTTTGAGCGCGGGCATCAGCGCACGGCCCATCAGCAAGAGCCAAAACAGCAGGCCGATGAACAGCAGGATCTGCCAGACGCGGCCCATGCTCGTGTACGCAAGGCCTTGGTTGCCGATCCAAAAGCTGTAGTCGGTGCCGCGATGCTGCAGCGTGCCGAGCCAACCGCAAAGAGTCGAGCCCACGACGATGAAGAGCAGCGCGTAGAACAACACATTCACGCCGAGCTTTTGCAGCTTGGGCTCATGTCCAGACAGCAGCGGCGAGATATAGAGCCCGGTCGCAAGCCATGCGGTCGCGATCCACAGCACGCCGAACTGCGTATGGATGGTCCGGCTCGCAATCCACGGCAGCACTTGAGCGAGGGGTAAGCCGAAGAAGCTATGGCCCTCCACCGCATAGTGCGCCGTGATGGCGCCCATCCCGACCTGTGTGAGCAGCAAACCGATGACGACATAGAAGTACTTCTTCGTCGCCTTCATCGACGGCGTCGGCTTGACGCTGAACAATGGGTCTTTGTCGGGCGTGGCGACGGGAGCCTCGCCGTCGTTGTGCGCGGAGTGGTACCAGATCATGCCGGCGATGCCTGCGAGCAGCAAGATCACGCTCGCGATAGACCACATGCCGTTGGCAACCGTCGGGTTGTTGTCGACGAGCGGTTCATGGGGCCAGTTGTTCGTATAGGTGATGCCCGTCTGGCCGGGGCGATCGGTCGTGGCCGACCAGGCGGACCAGAAGAAGAAAGCGGCGAGCGCGGCGCGGTCGTCGGCGCTTCTGACCGAATCGGCGTTCATCGCATACTGATCTCGCAGCGTGTCGAGCGAGCGGTCGTCGCCGAACAACGCTTCATAGTGCGAGGCCACGTCCCGCGCGGCGCTCGTGCGGGCATCGGTCAACGTGATGTGGCCCGTCGCGGCGTCGTAGCGATTGGCGCGCATCTCGCGTTTCAGGCGAGCGTCGAGCGTGCCTTGTTGATCGGGCGTCAGGGCGGCGTAGGGTCGGTCGAATTGATGCTTGGCCCAGTTTTCGCGCAATTGCAGCGCTTCGCGATGGAGCCAGTCGGCCGACCAATCCGGCGCGACATAACTGCCGTGGCCCCAGACCGTGCCGAGCTGCTGACCGCCGGCCGCAAGCCACACTTGCTGGCCTCGCTTGATTTGATCGCCCGTGAACAGCACTTGGCCGCTGTCGCTGACGACCGCGCTCGGAATAGGCGGGGCGGCCAGATAGATTTCCCTGCCGAGGTAGAGCAAGGCGGAGAACGACAGCAGGCAGACTACGCCCAGCCATCTCCATAACCGTTGTGTCGATTGCATATCCTCTCTCCTAGAGGGTGATGTGCAGGGATCGAGTTGCCGTGCGC
>DATJJH010000136.1:0-35068 GCA_035492395.1 Trinickia sp.
TTCCCCGCAGGTTCGGCGGATTCTCGAGTGTGGCGAAGGCGACGCCGTGGTCTCCGGCCCCGCAACCGCGCCCCCCGCCACGCGCGCGATCGAGATGTTCAGCGAGAAGAAGTGACGCGCTCGTTAAGGCGTGCGCAGTCACAACGCACCGGCACGACTGCTCATACCGTCACGACGATCTTCCCCATTTGCTCGTTCGACTCCAAGTAGCGGTGAGCGTCGACGATGTCGTCGAATGCGAACGCCTTCGCAATCACCGGCCTCAACGCGCCCGAAGCGAGGCCGTCCAGCACGAACGTTTTGGCCGCTGCCAAACGCGTAGGGCTGCTAATGATCTCGTGGACCAAATACCCCCGCAGCGTCAATGTTTTGCTCAAAACGGCGGACAACGGAAACGGAGTGGGCTGATCGCTCAACCCTCCGTATTCGATGAGTATCCCCCCTCGCGACATGGCGGCAGTCAACGGCTCGAAGAGGGGGCCGGCGACTGCATCGAGCACCACGCGCACGCCGGATTCTCCAGCGACTTCGTGCAGGCGAGCGGCTAGATCGCCCTCACCGGACGCCACCACATGGGCCGCGCCACGCTCGAGCAATGCATTCTTCTTAGCGGATGAGCGCGTGACGGCGATAGGAATTGCGCCGATCGCGTTGGCGATTTGAATCGCCGCCAGGCCGACACTGCTCGACGCCGCCGTCACGACAACGAATTCGCCCTTCGTCAGCTTAGCGATGTCGATCAGTGCGCCGTAGGCGGTCAGATAGGCCATCCACACGGCCGACGCCTCCTGCCAGCCAAGCGATGCCGGGTGCTTGACGACATGGCGCGCGGGGAACGTCACCCGCTCGCCGTAGGCGGGCCAGCGCACCATGGAAATCGGGGGAATGACGCTCACGGCATCGCCGGGCGCAAAATCCGCCACGCCCTCGCCTACCGCCTCGACGACGCCCGCGGCCTCGAGTCCCAAGCCAGATGGGAACGTTGTCGATTCGATATATGTGCCCCTACGCAGCAAAGCTTCGGCGCGATTAAGCCCCAGCGCCTTCACTCGGATTTGCACTTCGCCCGCAGCGGGCGGCGGCAACCGTACCGTCTCGATGCGCAGCACGTCCGGCCCGCCGTGTTCATGAAAACGAACGACCCGGGTGATCATCGCGTCTGCAGTCATATTCGCCTCAGTCGAAATTCGTTGAATTGAATACACTATGCCCGCGTCTTTCGGCTCGAAAAATCGCCAATCGGCAAAACACAAGAAACTGGGGGTTTCGAATCATGGATCGCCTGACCAGCATGGCCGTGTTCGTCAAAGCCGTCGATCTCGGGTCATTCGCCTCCGCGGCCGACGCGCTCGATCTGTCGGCGCCGATGGTGGGCAAACATGTGCGCTTTTTGGAAACGCGGCTTGGGGTGAGTCTGCTCACGCGCACGACGCGCCGTCAAAGCCTGACGGAATTCGGCCGCGCGTTTTACGAGCGCTGCCGCATCGTGCTCGCGGAAGCGGATGCCGCGGAGGCGCTAGCGGCCGATCAACTGTCGGAGCCGCGCGGCAAGCTGCGTGTGACCATGCCGGTCCATTTCGGCCGGCGCTGCGTTGCACCGATTCTGCTCGAGCTGGCGGAGCTGCACCCCTCGCTCGAACTCGACCTTTCGTTCAACGACCGCTTCGTCGACTTGGCGGAAGGCGATTACGACTTGGCGATTCGCACCGGCGATCTCGAAGACAAGGCGCGCGTGGTCGCGCGACGCGTCGCGCGGCAAAGGATGGTCGTTTGCGCGGCGCCGTCGTATTTGAAATCGTACGGCGTGCCGCCAAGCATCGAATCGCTATCGCGCCATCAAGCCGTCGTGTATCGACGGTCGGGCCGTGTTCGCCCGTGGCTGTTTCCGTGCGAAGACGGTGTGGTCGAGGAGGTCATGCCCGCGAGCCGCATACGGCTCGACGATCTCGACGCGATCGCCGATGCGGCGGCGAACGGTATGGGGCTCGCGTGGGTGCCGTCGTGGCTCGTGAGCGAGCGGCTTCGGAATGGCTCGCTCGTGCGGGTGCTGCCGGATCGCCGTGAATTCCTCTACGACGCCTACGCGCTTTGGTTGCAGACGCCGCAGTTGCCGTTGCGGGTGCGGCTCGCGGTCGATGCGCTGGTCGCAAAGCTTGCGGAGCGAATGGGGTAGCGGGCGAGCCGAGTGGGGCCCGCCCGGGATCCCTTCTCGCAATGTCACCTACATATTTTTCTTAAACGGCGCGCCGGAGTGCTCGCGCAGTTCGTTGAACACGATATTCGGCCAGGCCTTTTGCGCAACCTCGATCTCCGAGATATGCGAGGCGAGATAAGTAGGCGCGTTGGCGGCGTCGAGCGCCATGCGCGCTGCATACGCGTCGGTGAAACGGCGCAGCTCGGCCGGATCGCTGCACGTCACCCAGCGCGACATGCGATAGCGTGCCGGCATGATCCGCACGTCGACCTTGTACTCGGCCGACAACCGGTGCGACACCACTTCGAACTGCAGTTGTCCCACGGCCCCCAAAATGATCGAGCCGCCGTGCGCAGGCCTGAAAACCTGAATCGCGCCTTCCTCGCCGAGCTGCTTGAGCGCTTCGCCCAGCTGCTTGGCCCGCATCGGATCGACCACTTCGACCGTCTGAAAGATTTCCGGCGCGAAAAACGGCAGGCCGACGAACTGCAGCATTTCGCCTTCGGTCAGCGTATCGCCCAGGCTCAACGTGCCGTGATTCGGAATGCCGATGATGTCGCCCGGATACGCCTCGCTCACCGTCTCGCGGCGTTGCGATAGGAACGTCACGACATTGTTGGCGCGAAATGTCTTGCCCGATCGCGTGACCCTGAGCGCCATGCCGCGCTCGAATCGTCCCGAGCAAACGCGAATGAACGCGACGCGGTCGCGGTGCGCGAGGTCCATGTTGGCCTGCACTTTGAACACGACGCCCGTGAATTTCGGCTCGTCCGGCTGCACGGGCCGTTGCACGGCCATGCGCGCGGAAGGCGGCGGCGCGAGTTCGACGAGCGCATCGAGAATTTCCTTCACGCCGAAGTTGTTGATCGCCGAACCGAACAGCACCGGCGACTGCTGACCGGCCAAGAACGCTTCGCGATCGAACGACGGTGTGGCCGCGCAGATCAGGTCGATTTCTTCCTTCGCCTTCGTCCAGGCAAAACCGAAACGCCGTTCGCCCTCTTCGTTGTCGAGCGCGGACAAGGTTTCCACTTCGCCACCCGCCGTGTCCTGCCCCGCCCTGAACACGCGCACCTGATCGCGGATGATGTCGTAGACGCCCTGGAATTCCTTGCCCATGCCGATGGGCCAGGTGAACGGCACGGCCGACACGCCCAGATGCTGCTCGATTTCGTCGAGCAGATCGAGCGGCGCGCGCACTTCACGATCGAGCTTGTTGATGAACGTGACGATCGGCGTGCGGCGGCTGCGGCACACCTCGAGCAGCTTGAGTGTCTGCGCCTCGACGCCGTTGGCCCCGTCGATGACCATGACGGCCGCGTCGACAGCGGTCAGCACGCGGTAGGTATCTTCAGAGAAATCCTCGTGCCCAGGCGTATCGAGCAGATTGATGACGGCATCGCCGTATTCGAACTGCATGACCGAGCTGGCCACCGAGATGCCCCGCTGCTTCTCGATCTCCATCCAGTCGGATGTCGCGTAGCGGTTGCTCTTCCGACCCTTGACGGTGCCCGCGATTTGAATCGCGCCCGAAAACAGCAGCAGCTTTTCGGTGAGCGTGGTTTTCCCCGCGTCGGGGTGGGAAATGACCGCGAACGTGCGGCGGCGCTTGAGTTCGGCAACTGACATCGTAATTGGGGGGACTGATCGGGTATTGAGCGGCGCGGGGGCGATGATACACGTGTCGCGCCCCCGCCCGCTCAATTCGATGCGGGCACGGGTTCCGTGCCGAACGGAACCCGCAACGCTCAGGCCTTCCCGGAAACGCTCACCTCAGCCGAAGGACACGTCGGCATTGGCGGCGCCGAGCTCGCGCGCGTCCTCGGCCGTGGCGGCGCCGCTACGCGGCCGCCCGATCGAGTGGTACTCGATGCCGGCCTCGTCCATCGCCAGCGGCTCGTAGAGGTTGCGTCCGTCGAAGATGACAGGCTGCTTCAAGCGCGTCTTCAAACTGTCGAAGTCCGGGCTCTTGAACGCCTTCCATTCCGTCATCACGACGAGCGCATCGGCGTGCGCCGCTACGTCCATCTGGTCGTCGACGAGGGTCAGGCGCGCCAGCGCATCGGGCTCGCCTCGCAGATCGGCCGCGAAGGCGCGCTTCGCTTCTTTCATTGAAACGGGATCGTACGCGATCACGCGCGCGCCGCGCCGGAGCAGCGCCGCGATCACCACACGGCTCGGCGCCTCGCGCATGTCGTCGGTGCCGGGCTTGAACGCCAGGCCCCACACGCCGAATACGCGTTCGCTCAAGTCTTCGCCGAAGCGCGCGACGATCTTATTGACGAGCACTTGCTTCTGGGCGGCGTTGACTTCGGACACTGCATCGAGAATGCGCAGCGAATGCCCTTGCTCGTTGGCCGTCTGCATCAACGCGCGCACATCCTTCGGGAAACACGAGCCGCCATAGCCGCAGCCCGCGTAGAGGAAGTGATAGCCGATGCGCGGATCGGAGCCGATGCCCCGGCGTACCGATTCGATGTCGGCGCCGACGCGCTCGGCCAGATTCGCGAGCTCGTTCATGAACGAGATGCGCGTGGCGAGCATGGCGTTCGCGGCATACTTCGTGAACTCGGCGGAGCGCACGTCCATAAACAGCATGCGCTCGCGATTGCGGTTATACGGCGCGTACAGACGCTTCATCGTGTCTCTTGCGCGCTCCCCGGGCACGTCGTCGTCACAGCCCACGACGATGCGCTCGGGACGCGTGAAGTCCTCGATGGCGGCCCCTTCCTTCAAGAATTCCGGATTCGACACGACGGAGAACATCGAGTCGACCCCGCGTTGCGCCAGTTGCTCGGCAATGGCTTCGCGCACGCGACGCGCGGTGCCGACCGGCACCGTCGACTTGTCGACGACGACGGTGAAGCCTTCGATATGCCGGCCGATTTCGCGGGCGGCGGCGAGCACGTACTGAAGATCGGCCGAGCCGTCTTCGCCGCTCGGCGTACCGACGGCAATGAAGATCGTTTCGCGTTGCGTCATGGCGCGCCGCGCATCCGTCGTAAACGACAGCCGGCCAGCCGCTTTATTGCGTGCGACGATTTCGTGCAAGCCCGGTTCGTGAATCGGGATGCCGCCCGATTCGAGGATGCCGATCTTGTCCTGATCGACGTCGTAGCAGCACACGTCATTGCCGACGTCCGCGAGACAAGCCGCCGTCACTAGGCCGACGTAGCCGCAGCCGATGATGGTCACGTTCATGGTGGTGGCCCTTCAAAGAACAACAAGAAATGGAAAGCGAGGGAGGGCCGCATCGCAGACGCGCAGGCCCAAGCAAAGCGTTCATGAAGCGCTAACAAAAAGCTGACGGCAAGCGCGGCAAAATTGCTAAAAATTTCAGTCGTTGCATGACCCGATAATCTTTCGGTTTTTTTTGTGGCAGACGCAAAGAAACCCGGCGCGGCAGCGGTTACGGTTTTTTTGTCAATTTACTTGCTGTCACACTTTGACAATGCGCTTCGAACTGAGCCCCCTGATCGGCAACTCGCTACGCGGGCGTCGGAAGCCCTCGTTCCGCCCGGCCGCGATACGCCCGGCGCGGGTGCGACACGCAACATGCGCGCGCAAAACAAGGCGGCCCGCGCGCGCGCATGGAGCGCACGCGGGCCTGCAATACGCGAATTTGCAAGCATGCTTAGAAAAAAAGAACGATTCCCCCCGAGGGTCGAGCTCGCGCGCCTCAGGCGTGGTAGACGAGCTCCGGCGGCTTGGCATCGCCGCGCCCTTCCGGGTGCGTATGCAGCAGCCACTCAGGCGCACGGCTGCTGATCACGGTCGGATCGAGCGCTCGCGCGGGGGCGGGAACGGATGCCGTCGCGGCCAACGCGGGCGACGGCTCACACTCCGCGCGTTCGGATGCCGGCAGCGAGTCAGCCGGGACGACGGCGGGCTTAGCTTGCGCCGTGTTGGGGCGCACCGCTTGCGCGGCTGCTTCGTGCCGATCGATCCAGTCGCGCGCCCAGTCGAGCGCATAGCGCTCGGCGCTTTCGTTGTCGGCGAAACGCGGACCGATCAAGCCGGAGCGCTCGATGCGCCGCCCGTCTCTAACGATCTCGGCGGACGCGCGAAAGCTCAGTTGCATCTGCTTGGCGACGGGCTGCGCGCACGCGTGAATCATATAGTCGCCATAGCCTTCGGAGCGCTTACTCACTGCCATCGAATCGATCAGCGCGGCATCGTGAGGGACCGCCCCGTCGGCGCGAAGCACGACGCCGGAGGGCGGCGCGCGCCGCGAGGAGGCGAACGGCGCGTCACCGCGCACGGTATGGGCGCACGCGCCATTGCCATTGATAGGGCCCGTGCCGTCGGAACTGGCCACGGACGCCGACACGTCAGGGCGCTTGCCATTCACGCCCGGGTGAGCGATGTGCTCGGCCCCCGCGCCATCGAAGCCGTTCGAGTCGATGCATGCGTGCGTCGCGTGCCACGATTCCGGATTCGTCCAGAACACGCCGCGCAGCCGCGGCGATTCCGGCGCCGGCACCGGCGCGGCCTTGGGAGCGGCGGGCGCCGCCGCTTCAGGCTGAGGCACGTAGGCGAACGTGCGCCCGAACTCCGACAGGATGTTGACGATGTTGACCAACGTGCCGTCGGCCAACCAGTCGTCGAAGCGCCGCCGGCACGTGGGCCCGGACGGGTATCGAGCCGGCAGTTTCGACCAGCGTTCGCCGGTCGTCAAAATCCAAAGCACCGCGTTGGCTACGACGCGCGGCTCGGCGCGGGGCCGACCGCGGCGGTGCGGATGGACAGGCTCGTCCGCCGCTAACGGCGCCAGGCGAGCCCATTCGTCGTCGGTCAATTCCTCAAAGAACATGTTCTTCTCCACGCAGCCTGGCCGGGCTGCGACACTTGGTCGACGAGAAATGGCCCACTCCCGACGACCGCCAGGTTGCACAAATTGTTTTGTTCTCGTTACTGCGAATCAAAATCGCACATGGGCTGTGCGGCTTTGCCCTCGGATGACGCACAAATGGCGTTCTCGCTCGTGCATGGGAAAATAGTGCAGAAAGCATACCATCGCGGCAACGTAACAAAAATCATGCCACGCTTAAATGCCGCGCATAACTATCGCTCGAGCGAGGTCGCGGGCATGCGTTCCGTTGTGATTTCGTGAGAGGTGTCCATATTAGAATATTTTTCACGGACCGCAATGTCAGCATATGTAACGAAGTGATTCCAAATCGATTTCGACGCACATAAAGGCTCAGCGGCCTCTCATTTCGCGCAAGAAATCGCTCGCGCAATCGTTTGCGCTATGCAAACATTTCAGATTCACTGGAGGTCCTTCAGCAGCGATCGGACCACGCCGTCACCCAAGCGGCATGGGGCTACCGGGTAGCTGGGATGGTCGCAGCCAAGCACCAAAGGGGCCCCGGCGCGAAGATTTTTTTTCATGGAATCGGTCAATTCGAAACGCAAAAAATGCACAGCGGAAGTTTTTTCACTATTTTCTCGCGCTAAGTCTTCATCCGCGATTGCGTAGACAGGCGCCTCGTCCCCTACGCGGATGAATATGCGGTGCTCGATGCCGATTAGCCGCCCCAGCGCAGCGCGCCGTTCGGTCTCGTTCTCATACTCGATCTGCATCGTCGCCTTGAAATTGCCGCCGTCCGGCACGAGCGGTAAATACGCCTCTAATTCGGCAGCTATTCCCGCCTCGTCGAAAATTTTTTCTATGTGCAGCATTTCTTGTATCTGATACCGGATCGTCGTCTCGTCTTCGAACAAAATCGTCAGATGATTGCCGAGTTGCGCGCACCGGTTTTTCTTGTGTTCGATAACGCGGCTGCGGGTTTCGTTACGCACTTTCGCGTAGGCCTCAAGCGTCGACAAAGACTCGCGTGAGATGGTCATTTACGTTTCCTCGCAAATGCGTAATGCCGAAATGCATCAAATCCCGTAGGCCTTGCGCAAAAGCGACAAGGGATGGGCAAGCTGGGCCGCGGCAAGTCCCGCCTCTTCGATGCCCTGCTCGATGTGATGTCCGGCGAGTTGGCAGTCGGAAGCGATATAGGTGGGAGACGGCTCGGCCATCGCTTTGAACACGGGCTTGCCGATGCGCATCGCCGTCTCGTGGAACTCTTTCTTCACACCGAAGGTGCCCGCGTGTCCCGAACAGCGCTCGACGACCTTCAACTCGGTACCGGGTACCAGCGAAAGCGTGTCGTAAGTCTTGCGCCCCAAGTTCTGCACGCGCCCGTGACATGGTACGTGGTACGACACGGTGCCGAGCGCATGCTTGAAGTCCGTCTTCAGCAAGCCGTCTCGATGGCGTGACACGAAGTATTCGAAGGGGTCCCAAAACGCGTCGGCGACCGCGCGAACGTCGCCGTCGTCGGGGAACATCAAGGGCAACTCCTGTTTGTACATCAGTACACAGCTCGGGATCGCAGCGAGTAGTGCATAACCTTCGCGCGCATAGCCGAGGAGTACGGGAACGTTAATCTCCTTTTTGGCGGCGACGCCCGCTAGGTTTCCCTGCTCGAGCAACGGCATGCCGCAGCAGGCTTCCTTATCGACGAGTACGTAAGGTATTTCGTTGTGTTCGAGGACGGCGAGTAAATCGTGGCCGATGCCCGGCTCGTTGAAGTTGACGTAGCAGGTGGCATACACGGCGACCTTGCCCGGGGTGCGCTCGCCATCGCGCACGGGCGCATCGGGCGACGCTTTCGCGTGCGGACGAAACTTGCGCGGTGCGAATGTCGGTAACCAGGCGTGTCGATCGACACCGAGCGTGCGCTCCATCGCGGCGCGCGCGCCCTTCGTTTCATTCACGGCGTTGACCGCTCGCGTGACGATCGGAATACCGGCGAAGTGACCGAGCGCATCGGTGTTCGACAATAGCTTGTCGCGCATCGCGACCTCGCCGCGTCGATAGCGGGCGGCCTTGGCGCGCAGCATGAGGTGCGGAAAGTCGACGTTCCATGGATGAGGTGGAACGTACGGACATTTCGTCATGTAACAGAGGTCGCACAAATAGCACTGATCGACGACCTTCGCATACGCGCCGTGATCGACGTCGTGCGCTTCGCCGCTATCGGTCTCGTCGACCAGATCGAACAACGTGGGAAACGCGCCGCACAGCGACACGCAACGCCGGCATCCCGCACAGATGTCGAACACGCGCGAGAGCTCCGCATCGATCTCCGCCTGGTCGTAGAAGGAGGGGGATTGCCAATCGAGCGGGTGACGCGTGGGCGCCTCGAGACTGCCTTCTTTGTGGGGCATGGAATGACGCTCCGTGACAGGCGCGGTTCATACGTTGCACGCCGCGCTTTGCGCCAGTGCGCGTGCAGCCATGCGCGCGACGCATGGCCGATGCGCCGCGTAAGCGGCACGCGCCGCCAGCCGAGCGGGGCGGCGCGCGATCGCGCGGACGATACGAGCGATACGATCCGCCGACCGCTTAATCGGACAGCGATTCCAACGCTTTTGTATACCGGTTGGCGTGGCTGCGCTCGGCCTTGGCAAGGGTCTCGAACCAGTTTGCGATTTCGTCGAAGCCTTCTTCGCGGGCCGTCTTCGCCATGCCGGGGTACATGTCCGTATACTCGTGCGTCTCGCCGGCGATCGCCGCTTGCAGATTCTGCCGCGACGACCCGAACGGTAAGCCGGTGGCGGGGTCGCCCACGGCCTCGAGATATTCGAGGTGTCCATGCGCGTGCCCGGTTTCGCCTTCCGCCGTCGAGCGGAACAACGCGGCTACATCGTTTTGGCCTTCGACATCGGCTTTGGCGGCGAAATACAGATACCGCCGGTTGGCTTGCGACTCGCCGGCGAATGCGGCTTTGAGATTGTCTTCCGTCTTGGAGCCTTTCAACTGAGTCATTGTGAGCCTCCTTCATGGACCGGCGCGACAAATCGCGCGACCGATATGTTCTGCGATGTGGGGAATCTGAACGACGCGCGCCGGCGTGTGCGTGCGTACGGTGCGCCGCATTTTTCAATCTAGGATGTTCGCGAACCGTTCCCCAATTGGCAATTTCTATGCACCCGATAGGCGCTACTCGGCCGCATGCGGCGTTGCGCCCCATTTGCTTACGATCGTTTGGCTGCGGACATTGGTCACTTCGACGGTCAGCCGGCGCGCGAGGCGGCCCTCCTTGATCAACTGAACATAGGCGTGCATCCCGACGGTCCTGCCGATGTTCCACAGGCGAAAGTCGCGATCGAGCGGCGCCATCGCATTGGCAAATTGAACGCCCCGCTTCGCGGCAGCCAGCGCGGCTTGCGGATTCGAGCTTTGCGACCAATCGGTGTCGGTCGACATCCTTCCGATAGCGGTAGGCGAATCCGAGGATGAGCCCGCTTCGCTCGACCGGGGCACGCAGAAGAGCCGGAGATCGCCACCGCGATGTTGAGTCCATTCCCCCAGAAGTGCAGCGGCGTGTTCTTCAGTCGAAATTCCTACCAGGTCCCTCGGCGTGACGTTTCCGCGCGTACGATCGCTCCCCGTCGTCGGCTGCGTGAGCGGATGCGCGATCACGATTGGATTGCCGCCCCCACCCCTCGCGCCGTCGATGATCCCTACCCCGTAGATGACCGGATAACGAAACGGTCCGCGCCTAGTGCGCACCCTATCGTTCTTGTTCGCAACAACGAAGATGCGTAGCTCATCGTGTGGGCTGCGCACCATCGGCGCGTAGTGGTCGGCCATTCCCATAAGGTCGAGCAGATTCCTGCGATTGCTCGCTGGCCAACCGATCGCTTCGGGCAATGCAAGCATCCGCCTCACGAGCTCGGCGTAGCCCACCATTGCATTGGCAACCATGTCGTGGTCGATGCCGTATGTTTTTGAAGGCACGGACACGACTTCGAATTCGGGCGCGGGAACGACCTTCTTGCGCCTATCGCTGAAACGCCTGACACCGTAATCCGAGTGAAGGCGCAGATACCTGGCAGGCACGAGCCTCGCCATTGCGCGGGTGTACCACGGAACGATGATATCGAGTTGCGCCCGAAGCTTATCGGGCTGCTCTTGCGCCCGCGCGCCGGCACGAGCCGAGGCGCCGCCCTGCGCTCGCTCGGAGCGGTGGGTGGCGCTGTCGCGGGTCGGCGCTGAAAATAAAGGCAAGACACCCTCCAGACCCGGACTCGACCATAGGCGAATACGACTCCCGCCCCCTCGTCAGCGCGATCGTAGGCGAAAACGCTTGGCGGATTCAAGCGCCGGCCAGGATCTACGCGGGCCAATCCCAGGAAGTGGCGATGGCTGGGCGATACCGCGCAAATGCGACATGGCATCGGCATTGCCGAGCGCACGGCGGCTTCGTGACTGGCATTCCTACCAGTTTCGTCCACTTCGTACAGATGCAACGCCGCCGCGAGGGCGAAACGAAAAGACCGGCCGACCGAGAGACACTCGATCGACCGGCGTTTGCCGCGGCAGCCGCGGGGCGATGATTAGGAGTGCTGACCTACTACGCTTCCTAAGCGGAGGCCAGCCGAATGCCGACGGCCGCGGCGTTCACTGCTCCAGCCGGATGTCGCGCGACGACGCGCCGACATAGAACCGGCCGCCCCTCGCCACCCTCCAATCGTTTCGGCTCGTATCCCAGACGCGACGCATTTGCGCCGGAATCGTCAGGTGTACGCGGCGCGCTTCACCCGGATTCAAGCTAACCTTCTCCCATCCGACGAGACGCTTCGGCGGCTCCACCGGATCGTTCAGATCGCCAAGGTACACTTGCGGCACTTCGGCGCCGGCCACTTGCCCGTCGTTTCGCAGTACGAAGGAGACCGTCGTCGATCCGTCGAAGCTTGGGCGCACGCGCAGATCCGAATACGCGAAGTGCGTATACGACAGACCATGGCCGAACGGGAACATCGGCTGGATGTTTTTCGCGTCGTACCAGCGATAGCCGATCTTCAGGCCTTCCGAGTAGACCGGGTTTTGCGCCGGCGTGCCGTTGTTCCAAGTGGGCGTATCGGCATCGCGCAGCGGGAACGTGACGGGCAGCTTGCCCGACGGATTGACCTTGCCGAACAGCACGTTGGCAATCGCATTGCCGCCGCCTTCGCCCGGATACCACGCCTCGACGATAGCCGATACCTGATCCTTCCACGGCATCAGCACCGGGTTGCCGTTTTCGAGCACCACGACGACATGCGGATTAACCTGCGCGACGGCCTGGACGAGCGCATCCTGATTCGACGGATTCGACAAGCCAAGGCTATAGAGCTCGCCGAAGTCCTCGCCTGACGGCTGCGTCACCACGACGACCGCCACGTCCGATTGCTTGGCGAGGTTGACCGCCGCATCGATCTCCTGCTGTGTGTAGGCCCTGAACGGGTTTTGCATGTCTTCGCTGCCGGCGAACGAAACGGTCGCGTTCGGCGCGAGGTTCTTGATGGCCGCGACGATCGGCGTGGGCACCTTGATCCACGGATTGGGCCACCAGCTGCAACCCGTCGACGTCGGGAACGTCAACCCGCCGCAGCCGGGGAATGCACCCGTCACCGGATCGCGCGTATCGCCCGAGCCGCCACCCGTGATCACGCCGACATCCGCATGACCGCCGATGACGGCAATACGCTTCACGCTGGACGCATCGAGCGGCAACTGACGATCCTGGTTCTTCAGCAGTACGATCGATTGCTCCTCGGCATGCTGCGCAAAGCGGCGCGCGGCGTCGAAGTCGATCGTCTGCCCGCCCTTCGCGGGATCGTCCATGACGCCCGTGCGAATCATGACGTAAAGCTTGCGCCGAACCATGTCGTCCAGACGTGCAGGTGTGATCTGCTTGGCGTTGAGCGCCTGCTTGACGAGATCGGGCGTGAGAAACACCGTCGGGCCCACGTCTTCTTCCTCGTCCAAGCCCGCGTTGATCGCCTTCGCCGTGCTGTGGGCAGCGCCCCAGTCGGATTGCACCTGACCGGGGAAATGCCAGTCGCCCTTCAAGACATCGTTGAGCACGTGTGCGTTTTCGCACGCGTAATCGCCGTTGATCTTGTTGTAGCTGCACATGACGTTGCCCGGCCTACCTTGCTTGACCGCAATCTCGAACGGCAACAAGTACATTTCGCGCAGTGTACGTTCGTCGATCGTATCGTTGCCGCCGAATCGATTCGTTTCCTGCTCGTTGCCCACGTAGTGCTTCACAGTCGCGATGACGCGGTGGTCTTGCGTCGCGCGCGTGCGCGCGGCGAGGATTTCGCCCGCCAGAACAGGGTCTTCGCCGAGGTACTCGAACAGCCGGCCGCCGCGCGGGTCGCGCGCGAGATTCGTCCCGCCGCCTAGCCCCATCGAGAAGCCTTGCTGACGAAGCTGATCGGCGATGGTGGCCCCGAAGCGGTACGCGAGGAACCGATCCCAGCTGGCCGCGAGCGCAATCGTCGCCGGGAACGTCGTACTCGGCTGTACGGTGCTGCCCCCGCCTGTGGCCGAGTCGACAATGTTGATGTCGGGGATGTGCAAGCGCGGCACGCCTTGAATGTAGCCGGCGCCGCCGCCGGGTACGTCGCTCATTTGGTACTTCGAGTGAATGAGCTGCAGCTTCTCGTCGAGGGTCAACTGCTTCACGAGCATGTCGGCCCGACGATGCGCCATGTCGTCCATGAACGGGTTATCCGCGATGGGTGCGGCGGCATGCGACGCCGATTGCGCAAAGACACACAGCGCAGCGGATGCGAGTGCGAGGGATAAACGTTTTGCCTGCATGGGCTTGTCTCCGTGATTGGTGGCTCGGTGTTGCACCGCTTCGTGGCGGGGCGCGATACGCCGCGCGAGGGCGAGCGAAAGCGCGGGACCGCGGTCCCGAAACAAAGCGTCTTACGGATGAAACTCAGTCATGCGGCGCGTGCCACCGCGAAAGCTCGACGAACGATATCGGCCAAGTGGGGTGCACGCGGGATGTAGCGAAACTCCGGAGCTAGTAATAGCGCATAAGTAGCCTGACTACAAGTTTCGTCTCAATTTATTTTATGCAGGAGTTCGAATCAAACGGGCAATAGGCATTCTTTACTGAAAATCGACAACTATGTGGGACGAATGAAATTCGACCGGAAAAATTTATATCCGACAGGACGAATATCGCGGACGAACCGGCGGAATGCCGCTGTCATGCGCGCTTCAGCGCGATGTCATGGCGCCGACCGTGTGTGCTCGTAGGGGGTTGACCTTCGACACCCACCCCGTCGGCTCGGCTGGCGAATGATGTAGTTGCTTGATATGGTCGGACTTTATGTTGTTACTGAAAAATTCGAACCCGGGAAATCGACTACATTTCGCCCTCGCATATTCGTCCGTCTGCTTGATTTTCAGTCGCTTTCGGCGTTTCGATGGACTTCACCTGAATTCTTACGATTAAATCTTTGTCAATTGATTTAATTGCAATTCAAACCGTATGGTTTCCGGATCGGCGACCGCACCGGAATACGGGCTCATGCACCCCATCCGGTCGTCATGGCCGTCAAGCAAGAGAGCGTCATCGGACCGATGCGTCGAACATACGACAACCTTCGTCCGCACATTCTTTCGATCGCACCGCCAAGTTTCTTTCCGATGGCTGTCGCCCCCCTTCGATGCTTGCACGTACCTGGGCCGCGCGATTAGGATTGCGCGAATCGCATGCCTACAATGCAAGCGTCAAACGACACGAACGTTCAAGCAATGGGACTCGGCGGTTGCACGCGCGCCGGCGTCGATCGACGAGGAGACGCGAGATGAGTGACAAGATCGAGTGCGAGCGCGGATGGTTCGCCCTCGCCGAAAATGCGATGCGCGCGGAACGACGTCGCGAACGCTTCGCGATGAAACTGCCGATCGCATTGCTGTTCGCTGCCGCGGCTTGCCTAGCGCACGCGCAAGACGCCATCAAAATTGGCGTCCCTGCGCCGTTGTCCGGCAGCTATAAGAACGCAGGCGCCGATATCGTCGACGGCGCGAAGCTCGCCGCGGCGCACGTCAATGCGGCCGGCGGCGTACTTGGGAAGAAGCTCGAGATCGTGCCGCAGGACGACGCTTGCAATCCCGACGAGGCAGCGAATACGGCGAAACAACTCGTCGCCGCAGGGATCGCGGTGGCCGCCGGCGGCTACTGCTCGAGCGCCGCGCTGCCCGAGATCCGCGTCTTGCACAATGAGCGCATCCCCTTCGTGCTCGACGCATCGACCATTCCCCAACTGACCGAGCACGGCTGGCCCGACGTATTCCGGACGATCGGGCGTACGGATGCGCAGGGAAGCCTCGCCGCCGCCCTCATGCAGCGCGTGCTTCATGCGAAGCGCGCGGCGGTCGTCAACGATGGCAGCAGCTATTCGCAAGTGCTTGCACAAAGCACGGTGGCCGCACTCAAGCTGCTCGGCGTCGACGTCGTCTATGACAACGCGATTTCGCCAGGACAGAAAGATTACGGCGACATCGTCAAGGCGGTGGCCGCTTTGCAACCCGACGTCCTTTACTTCACGGGGTATTACACCGATGCCGCCGTGCTCGCCAAAAACCTGCGCGCGCTCCAATCGCCGATCAAGTATTTCATGGGGAACGGCACGGCCGATCCTTCGCTGATCGAGAAAGGCGGGCCGGCCGTGGAGGGGATGATCGTGACGACATCGCCTCTGCCGCAATTTCTCGATAGCCCGCGCGCACAACGATTCGTCAAAACGTACCGCGATGCGTACGGACGGGAGCCGGGGCCCTATTCGGTGTACGAGTACGACGCGATCGGCGTGACGGCGCAAGCGATCAAGAACGCGAAGTCGACAAAGCCCGAGGACATCGCGGCAGCGCTGCACGCGTTGACGAGCTACGACGGCGTGACTGGGCGAATTGCCTTCGACCGGAAGGGAGACCGCGAGAACGCCGCCTTCATGGCGGTGACGGTTCGCGAGGGAAAATTCGTGCCCTTTGCGCGGGTGGACGGGAGGGGGCGGTGGGGACGGTGAACCGTGGATTGCGCTCTCTCGCCATCGGCTTCGGCGCCGTGCCCGATTGTCGCGGCCTGAAACACGCTATCGTCGCAATCTGAAGCAGTGGTCCGGGCGTTTCCAGCGCTCGCATATCGTTTCCTGCGCGCGGACGCGCGCCCAGCGGTCAACGTGGTCATTGGCATGCATGTTGCGTTCGTGGCGCCGCATCGAATCAGCACGTCATGAGCGGAGACACCTGTGACCACCTCGTTGGACATACCCAGTCAGAAGCAGCAATTCACCCCGTCAGTCGAAATTCAATCCGCAGCGAATGTCGTCGGCATGAACGCTTATCGCTCCTTGGCGGCCGACGCCCAGCGCGATTACGAAGGGTTCTGGGGGCGCCTCGCGCGCGAAGCGATCCACTGGCGCAAGCCGTTTTCGAAGATACTCGACGAGTCCAACGCGCCCTTCTACGCGTGGTTCGCAGACGGTGAGCTGAACGCCTCGTACAACTGCCTCGATCGCCATGTCGCCTCCGGTAAGGGAGAGCGCGTCGCAATCATTTTCGAAGCCGACGACGGGGCGGTCACGCGCGTGACCTACGGGCAGATGCTGGCGCGCGTCGCGCGCTTCGCCAATGCGCTCAAGCGGCGAGGCATCAAACGGGGCGACCGCGTCGTCATCTACATGCCCATGTCGATCGAGGGCATCGTCGCGATGCAAGCCTGCGCGCGCATCGGCGCGACGCACTCGGTCGTCTTCGGCGGTTTTTCGGCGAAATCGCTGCACGAGCGCATCGTCGACGTGGGCGCGGTGGCGCTCATCACCGCCGATGAACAGATGCGCGGGGGCAAAGCCCTCCCCCTGAAGCAAATCGCCGACGATGCGCTTGCCATGGGACAGTGCGACGCCGTGGCAACGGTCATCGTCTATCGCCGTACAGGCGGCGAAATCGCCTGGAATGCCGGCCGCGACGCGTGGATGCACGAGATCGTGGCGGACGAGCCCGACGCCTGCGAGCCCGAGTGGGTCGATGCCGAGCACCCGCTGTTCATCCTTTACACGTCAGGCTCAACCGGCAAACCCAAAGGCGTGCAGCACAGCACGGGAGGCTACCTGCTTTGGGCCGCGCAAACCATGAAGTGGACATTCGACTGGAAAGCCGACGACATCTTCTGGTGCACCGCCGATATCGGATGGATCACGGGACACACGTATATCGCCTATGGGCCGCTCGCATTGGGGGCGACGCAGGTCGTGTTCGAGGGCGTCCCCACGTATCCGAACGCCGGCCGCTTTTGGAAGATGATCGCCGATCACCGGGTTTCGCTTTTCTATACCGCCCCCACAGCCATCCGCTCGCTGATCAAGGCGGCCGACGCCGACGAGCGTGTCCATCCTGCTCGCTTCGACCTCGCGAGCCTGCGCATCATCGGCACCGTGGGTGAACCCATCAACCCGGAGGCATGGCTCTGGTATCGCAAGCATGTCGGCGGGGCGCGCTGCCCCGTCGTCGATACCTGGTGGCAAACGGAGACCGGCGGACACATGATCGCGCCGTTACCCGGCGCCACGCCGACGGTCCCCGGCTCGTGCACGCTGCCTCTGCCCGGCATCCTGGCCGCGGTCGTCGACGAAACGGGCCAGGACGTGCCCGACGGACAAGGCGGCATACTCGTCGTCAAGCGGCCCTGGCCGTCGATGGTACGGACCCTATGGGGCGACCCCGAGCGCTTCAAAGCGAGCTACTACCCGCAAGAACTCGGCGGGTCGCTCTACCTTGCCGGCGACGGCGCCGTGCGCGATCCGGAAACAGGCTACTTCACGATCACGGGCCGGATCGACGACGTGCTCAATGTGTCGGGCCATCGGCTGGGGACGGTGGAAATCGAATCGGCGCTCGTCGCGCACGAACTCGTCGCGGAAGCCGCCGTGGTCGGTCGGCCCGATGCGACGACGGGCGAAGCGGTCGTCGCCTTCGTCACGCTCAAGCGCGCGCTGCCCAAAGGCGCCGAAGCGGAACAGCTCGCGAAGGCGCTGCGCGATTGGGTCGGCAAGGAAATCGGACCGATCGCGAAACCCAAGGAGATCCGCTTCGGCGAAAATCTCCCGAAAACCCGCTCCGGCAAGATCATGCGCCGCCTATTGCGCTCGCTCGCGAAGGGCGATGCCATCGTGCAGGACATCTCCACGCTCGAAAACCCCGACATCCTCGATCAACTCGGCCGGGCCGTCTAACACCGCCCGCGCTTTTCCGCCGGCGCCCTCCATCCACGGGCGCCGGTTTCCGAGTCGACCTTCGGCCCGAGCGGCCGATTTCACTCCCGAACGCATCGCTCACGAAGCGTTGCCCGGCCGCATGAAAGCCTGACCGACACGTACCGCGTGCCGCTGGGCTCTTCGCTTTTCAAAGCGCTCACCCAGTCGCTTAGTAGTCCTACTTAATCCGCACAAACCCATGGAGACGAACAATGAGCAGTAAACATATCTTGTGTTCCGCGGCCTTTCTGAGCGCGGTCGCCAGCGTACCTAGCTTCGCGCAGAGCAGCGTCACGCTCTACGGCGACCTGGACGCGGGCCTGGTCTATACGAACCGTACGCCGGGCGCCAACCCCGGGCAGAACGCGGGCCATCAGTTTTCTTTCATGGATACGGGACTCACGCCATCGGCCTTCGGGCTTATGGGCAGCGAGGATCTAGGCGGCGGCCTGAAGGCGAAATTCCAGCTCGAGAGCGGAATCAGCGTAGCCAACGGTGCGCTGAGCCATTCGAACGGGAATTACTTCGGCCGGCAGGCCTGGGTCGCGCTCGACGGCGCGTTCGGCGAGGCAAAGGCAGGCGTGCAGTTCTCGCCGTTCCTGCTTGCGATCGACAACGCCGATCCGCGCAATTTCGCGCACTTCGGCAGCGGGCTCATTACTTATGTCGACAACGTGCTCGCCACGGGCTTGTTCAATTCGAACGCGATCTCTTACACGAGCCCGACCATCGCTGGGCTGACCGGCAGCGCCATGCTCGCGCTCGGCGGACAAGCGGGTAATTTCCAAGCAGGGCGCCAGTACTCGGGCAGCCTCAGCTATCAGAACGGCGGGTTGATGCTCGATGTCGCGTTCTACGACGGTAATAGCGGGGGTACCGCCGTCACGCCGCTGTCGAGCACGGTTGCGTTCGTCGGCCGCACGCTCGGCGCCGCCTATCAATTCGGCGCGGTCACGGCTAAAGCGTCGTTCACGAGCTACAAAGTGGCGGGATCGTTCAGCAACAACGTGTATAACGGCGGCTTGGACTACCAAGCCAGCCCGGCGCTCGACCTTAATGGCGGGGTGTGGTTCACGAGCGACCGCAACGATACGAAAAACCACTCGATACTCGCGGCACTCGGCGCCGTCTATGGCTTGTCCAAACAGACGCAGTTATACGCGCAAGCGGGCGTGGTCAACAATCACGGCGCGATGAATACCGGGTTCGGCCTCAGCGACAACACGCTTTACGGATTGTCGGGTACGACCGTAGGCGTCGATGTCGGCGTGCGCCACGCGTTCTAAACGAAGTTTTCTCGTTCGAGCGCCGCATTGCAGCCGCGGCGCTCGAACGGATACGTCTGCCGATCAGAAGAACCCGAGCGCTTCCGCTTGATAGCTGACCAGCAAGCACTTCGTCTGCTGGTAGTTCTCGAGCGCCTTCTTATGCGTTTCACGGCCGATGCCCGACTGCTTGTAGCCGCCGAACGCGGCGTGCGCGGGGTACAGGTGGTAACAGTTGGTCCACACGCGGCCCGCTTCGATTTCGCGGCCCATGCGATACGCGCGCGTGCCATTGCGAGTCCATACGCCTGCGCCCAAACCATAGAACGTATCGTTGGCGAGCTCGATCGCCTCTTGCTCGTCCTTGAACGTCATCACCGAAGCAACCGGCCCGAAGATCTCTTCTTGGAAAACGCGCATCTTGTTGTTGCCGAGCAGCATCGTCGGTTGCACGTAGAAGCCGTCGCCCAGTTCGGCCAGCGGCGCCGTGCGTGCGCCGCCGGTCAGGCACTGTGCGCCCTCGCCGCGACCAATATCGATGTACGACAAGATCTTGTCGAGCTGCTGCTGCGAAGCCTGCGCCCCGATCATCGTCTGCATGTCGAGCGGGTGACCGGCCTTGATCTTGCCGACGCGCGCGATCGCCTTCTCGATGAAGCGCTCGTAGATCGACTCTTGCACCAGCACCCGCGACGGGCATGTGCACACTTCGCCCTGATTCAGCGCGAACATCGCGAGGCCTTCGAGCGCCTTGTCGAGGAATGCATCGTCCTGATCGAGCACGTCGGCGAAGAAGATGTTCGGGCTCTTGCCCCCGAGTTCGACCGTGGAAGGAATGAGGTTTTCGGCCGCCGACCGAAGAATGTGTTTGCCGACCGGCGTCGAGCCCGTGAACGCGATCTTCGCGATGCGCTTGCTCGTGGCCAGCGCTTCCCCGGCTTCCTTGCCGAAACCGTTGACGATGTTGATCACGCCGGCGGGGAACAAATCGCCGACCAGTTCCATCAGCACCAGCACGGACGCCGGCGTCTGCTCGGCCGGTTTCATCACGACGCAGCACCCGGCTGCCAGCGCGGGAGCCAGTTTCCAGGCCGCCATCAGCAGCGGGAAATTCCACGGAATGATTTGGCCGACGACGCCCATCGGCTCATGGAAATGATAGGCCACCGTGTTGTCGTCGATTTCGGAGATCCCGCCTTCCTGCGCGCGAATGCAGCCCGCAAAATAGCGGAAGTGATCCACAGCGAGCGGGAGATCGGCGGCCATCGTCTCGCGCAGCGGCTTGCCGTTGTCGATCGTCTCGGCCACGGCGAGCAGCTTCAAGTTCTTCTCCATCCGGTCCGCCACCGCGAGCAGGAGATTGCCGCGTTCGGTCGTGGAGGTTTTCGCCCATTTGCGGCGGACCGCGTGGGCGGCATCGATCGCGAGTTCGATGTCCTCCGCGCTCGAGCGCGGAATCCGGCAGAACGGCTTGCCGTTGATGGGCGATACGTTTTCGAAATAGTCTCCGCCCACGGGGGCCACCCACTTGCCGCCGATATAGTTGTCGTACTGCTTGCGGAACGGGTATTCGACGTCCAGGCCGAGTTGCTTGAGGTCAAACAGGTCCATCGCATGTCTCCTTTCGATTGCGCTTCTCTGAAGTAGGAAATCACAGCGCCAGTCGGCTGTCGGCAGGATTAGGCAACAAGCATGCCAAACGCGAAGCATTGAAAACCGGCTACCGGCGATCCGCCGGTCGTGTGCCGGTGTCTCAATTCGACACAACTACGATAGTCGCGCGTGAGACGTGTTTCAAATTTGGACACCGCCGGATGTATATAAGCGTTGGCGCAACAGGGCGAACCGCATTCGCGTTCCATGCTTCGCGCCTAGCCATCACTCGATGCTCGCTCAGTGCCCGCTCGTGCTCACATACGCCTTAAGATGCGCGAAGCCAGGCTCGGCTCTTAGCCGCTCGAATGCCTTCACTTCGATTTGGCGCACGCGCTCGGCAGACAGGTTCAACTGCCGCCCGACTTCACGCAGCGAATGCTCGTCGGCGACGCCAATGCCGAACCTCAGCCGCAATACGTCCGCTTCGCGCGCCGGCAGTCGATCGATCGCGGCCGTCACCGCGCGTCGCATGCGGTAGGCCACCACCACTTCCTCGGGGGATGACGTCGCCTCGTCCGCGATGAAATCCCCGATCGTCGCATCGCTCCCCGGCGCGGCGAGCGACTCCATCGAAACGGGATCGCGCACGATGTTCGTAAGCTCGCGCACCTTGTCGAGCGGCATCTTCATCTTCTTCGCCAACGCCGCGTGCGAAGGCACGCCGCCCAAGCGATGCACATGGTCCAGCGTCACGCGGCTCAGCTTGCTGAGGGAATCGGCGGTATGGACCGGGACGCGAATCATCCGGGCTTGATCGCCGAGCGCGTGCAGCACCCCTTGGCGTATCCACCAGGTCGCATAGGTCGAAAACTTGAAGCCGCGCGCGGGATCGTATCGTTCGATCGCTTTCATGAGGCCGATGTTGCCCTCTTGCACGAGGTCGGCGAGCGCTAGACCCCGTTCCGTATAGCGGCGAGCAATCGATACGACAAGACGCAAATTGCCCTTGAGCAAGCGTACGCGGGCATGCTGTGCGCCACGATCGATCGCCGCCAATCGATCGCTGAGGCGATGGGCTGACCGCGAAAGGAGAGCCGCGGCACCCTGCGCGCGCGGTTCGGGCGCACCGCCGTAACGCTGCGAGAACGCGCGAGCCATGCGCTCGACAGCCCGCCCCGTGAAGCGCAGCGCTGCAAGCTGCGTCCGCAGTTCTCGGCGTGCGCGCCGGTAAGGCGCCGAACCGTACCCGGCACGCCGCATCGCCTCCCTTAATACGTCGACGCAGTGCTCGATGCGGACGAGTTGGGCGACGAGCGCCGACTGCCGCTCGGGCGAGTCTTCCGCTTCGAAGACGCCGCCGCTCGCCGTGCCGTCGCTCATCGCCGTATCGGAATCCTCTCGACAGAAGCCGAACACGTAGCTGCCCAACGGCGTTTTGCCGTCCACGACTTCTCGCCTGATCGACGCCAATTCATCGAGTGCCGCCGGATGGCCGGCGAACTGCATCATGCTCGTCACCCGCGCCGAGGCGATGCACCGCGCAAAGGTAAGTTCTTCGTCGCGCGTGAGCAGCGGCGTCGCAGCCATCTCGCGCAGGAAGAGTGCGACAGCGTCGTTCGGCGTCGAGCGCCCCGCTTCCGGCTCGTTACCTCGGATACCCATCGATCACGCGCTCACTTCGCCGCTGCCGTCGACGTGCCCGCGGCCCCGTGACCCACGCCGAGCGGCCCCGCATTGAGCAGCGTGGTGGAAGCGCGCGCGGTATCGGCCGTCAACTTGGCGCCGCCCGGGGCATAGCCGTTCGCACTCAGCAAGTACGCCATGATGTCGGCGTAGTCGGCGTCCTTGAGCTTGCCGGGGCGGTCCGCCGGCATGTTCGTCGACATATAGGTATAGATGCCGCCGATCGTCAGATGCGAACCCGTTGCCGGCGCGAAAGCCGCGCCGCTGAGGGCCGGCGCCGTAATGCCCTGCATATTGGCCCCGTGGCATTTCGCGCACGCGCTGCCGTAAAGGCTCTTGCCATGCGCGACCTGAGCGCGGTCGAACGACGGCGCGCTCGACGCCGATGTGGCCGTTCCGTCTGCCGATATCTTGATGAGACGGCCTGCATATCGCGCAGCGTAACCCGCGTTGCGAACCATGCCGTAACTTCCCGCGGCGACCGGCCCGTCGCGGTACGCGAACGTCGCCGCCCGCCCCTGCGAGGCCTCGCTCGACTCCGGCAATATCCACGCTTGCGTGAGTGAGCTCAGGCGCCCGTCGGCCGCCATCGCATCGAGCGCGCCGTCCAGCTTGCGCTGCAATGCCACGGCGTGGGGGCCCAAGGCAAAGACGAGTTGCCAGTCGGAATAGGGCGAATTTGTCTTGCGAACATCGAACTGTTGCGCGCCGTGCGCTTGCTGATACGCGACGACCGCCGGGTACCAGACGATGGCGCGCATCGCGCGGCCGCTCACGACGGCGTCGACGGTCAATTCAGGCGTGTTCTCGAGATCGAAGTGCACGTGCTGCTCTTGCACGGCAATCAACTGCGAGGGGCTGCCGTAGGTTGCCGCAACCACCTGATCGGCCTTGTCCTGCGTTCGCTTGCTTGCTTCGACACTGACGTAGTTTGCCCGCAAGTAGCCGCGGGAGAACCGCATCTCACTGCCCGAGCCGTCGGCCACGGACGAACGCGGGAAGCCCGCGATGACGTCGCAGTCGTGACCGAGTGTGCGGCGCAATTCCTTCAACGAGACGCCGTCGTCATCGTCGCTGCCGCCGATGCCGTTCTCGACCAGCGTGGCGGCGATGCCCGCCGCTTTGAACGCGTCTTTCACGACGGTCCGATCGAGCGCGGCCGAGGGGCTGCCCGGAAACGTGCAAATGCGAATCGGCGTGGCGGCGAGCGCCGACGACGAACCGATCGCGAGGCCGGCGACGGCGATCGCCGCCGCCGCAAATTGATGAGGTTGCGTATTCATAATCGTACTTCCGATGAGTGCCGAGTCGCGGCCGCCGCGCCGAGCGGGCGGCCGCGACATCCGGCGCTTTGGATGAGGCTAGCTAACCAAGACCCGACGAATCAGCCGTGATGCAACGCGAAGACATACAGCGTGCCGCCGCGCGGTACCTTCTCGGCGGTCTTCGCCATGGGGCCGCCCCAGATCGGATTCGCGCCGCCGTAGCCCGCGAGCACGGCCACGTACTCTTGCCCGTCCACTTCGAACACCGACGGCTGCGCGATGATGCCGCTCGCGAGCTTCGGGCTCTGCCACAGCACCTTGCCCGTCGTTTCGTCGAACGCATAGAGACGCCCGTCGAGCGAACCGCTGAAAGCGAGCCCGCCGGCCGTGCTGGCCACGCCGCCGTTCCACGGCATCTTGCTCCAATGGCTCCACACCTTCTTGCCGGTATTCACATCGATGGCCTGCAGTTCGCCATAACCTTTGCTGCCCGGCTCGGGCTTGATTTCGAAGCCTTCGCCGAGATACGGCAGACCTTCCATGTAGCTCACCGATTTACCCGACAGGCTCATGCAGGCGTGCAGCGAAGGTACGAACGCCAAGTGTTTCTGCGGATCGTAGGAGACCGACCACCAGTTCTTGCCGCCCAGAAAACTCGGGCACGTATCGATCGTCGTGCCGACATTGGGAAATTTCGAGCGGTCCTCGATCGGCTCTCCATCGGCCGTATATCCGGTGACCGACGTCGCTTTCACGAACGCGCTGGCGTAGATCAGCTTGCCCGTCGAACGATCGATCGCGTGAAAAAAGCCGTTACGATCGGCGTGGATGATGGCGTCATAGTCCTTGCCGTCGTGCTGGATCTTCGCGAGGATCGGCGTGTTCACGCCGTCGTAGTCCCACGTGTCGTTACGCGTGTATTGGTAATGCCACTTGATGTCTCCGGTTTTCGGATCGAGGGCGAGCAGCGAATCGCTGTACAAGTTGCTGCCCGGGCGCAGCGTCGCGAGCCACGGCCCCGGGTTGCCGACGCCCCAGAACAACGTCTTCGTCGTGGGATCGAACGTGCCTGTCAGCCAGGAAGCGCCGCCGCCGTGCGCCTGCATGCCGTCGGGCCAGGTGTCGCCGCCTTTTTCCTTTGCATCGGGAATCGTCGTGCGCTTCCACAGCAAGTTGCCGTTCTCGGGGTCGAGCGCGGCGACAAAGCCGCGCGCACCGTATTCGCCGCCCGAATTGCCGACGACGATCGCGCCGTCGATCGCAAGCGGCGCGAGCGAGAAGGCGTAGCCCGTGCCCGGGTCGAACATCCGCTTCTTCCATGCGACGGCGCCGGACTGCGCATCGAGCGCGACGATCTCGCCGTTGAGCATGGCGATGTACGCGTTCTTGCCATACAGCGCAACGCCCCGGTTCACGACATCGCAGCACGCGTTCTTGAACGCTTCGGGGCCGAGGTTCGGCTCGTATTTCCAGAGCGCCTTGCCCGTGATGGCGTCGAATGCGTAGACGTTGTCCTTAGGAGTGCTGACGAACAGATAGCGGCCGTTGACGATCGGCGTGGCCTCGAACCCTTGCTGCAAATCGGCCGGAAACTTATAGCTCCATGCGAGCCCGAGCTTCTTGACGTTGGTGGTGTCGATTTGCTTCGCGGGGGAATGGGATTGCCCATCGTAGGTGCGGTAGTACGTGAGCCAACCCGGGTCGCTCTGCGCGTTCGTCAGGCGGTCGAAGGTGACCGGAGGATAGTCGCCCGCAGCGCTCGAGAGTTGCGGGGCGAGGCCGATGGCGGTGAAGGCGCACGCTGCGAGCGCCTTCCGCCAAGTGGCCGAAGCGGAACTTCGATTCATGTGTGTCTCCTGTGTCGGCCGGAATAGGCGCCGTGGCGCCCGATGCCGGTCCCATGTCAAGCGAGGTTCGTCGATTTATCGCGGCGCGGCGGAGTCGAGTGTGAGACTCGACGCGCGACGGATGGCCGCGGGCGACGCTGAATGCAAAGGGTGTGCCATCGGCGCGCGAGGGCCGCGCGAAACGCCTATGGGTCTTCGCGGCCAGCATGGGTCGCGCAAACGCGTCGATGTGTCCATCCCATGCCCGCCGTCAAAAACTGAAACACTCGACGTGGCGCGAGTGTCGCGAAACGAGACACCGCCCGTTCGATGAGACACCCGCGGCGTGCACATCGGCTCTCGGACTTCGCGCCGCTCGTAGGGGCGCACCGACGCCGGCCACTGGCAGTCGCCATTGGCACGGTTCTCGCCTTGACGAGCCGGCAGACGTAAAACGACAAGGGCGAAGTAGCCGGAGGAGACCATGAAACAGAGGAAGACGACGGCCGAGGCCATGCAGCGGTGGTCGAATGATTAGGAGTACTACCTATGTTCATCGAACGAAATTTCATCGCCCCAATGCAACGAAGCAGTACGCGCGCTTCTCGCGCGGCATCATCGCGAGCGCGGTTACGGGGCTTGTGCTTCCGGCACACGCGCAAACCGCTCCAGGGGGGCCGTTGCCCACTACGCCCCCTAGCGCCGCTACCATCGTCGCGACGCTCGAGCCGGTTGTCGTGATCGGTACGACGCCGCTACTCGGTATCGGATTACCCATAAGGCAAGTGGCGGCCAACGTACAAGTCGTCCGTGCTCGGCAAATCGAGCAGCAGCATCGCGAAACGCTGACGGATTACTTCGAAAAGAACCTGTCGAGCGTCGATGTCAACGACGCTCAGGGCAATCCGTTTCAAGCCAATGTGAACTATCGCGGCTTCACGGCCTCGCCGTTGCTCGGCACACCCGAAGGCCTCTCTGTCTTCATGGATGGCGTACGCATTAACGAGCCGTTCGGCAATGTCGTGAACTGGGATTCGGTCCCGCAGCAAGCCATCGCCACGATCGAGCTCGTCCCCGGCTCCAGCCCGATGTTCGGTCTGAATACGCTCGGCGGGGCCCTTGCGATTTCGACGAAGGACGGCAAAACGCACCCGGGCGGCGGCATCGAAATCACCGGCGGCTCATGGGGCCGCAAAACGGCGCAGGTGGAGCAAGGCGGCACGATCGGGCAGAACCTGGACTACTACGTCACCGGCAACGCAGCGAACGACGACGGCTGGGCCGCGCACAATGCGAGCCGCGTGCGTCAGGCCTTCGGCAAGCTACGCTATACGGACGCGGATACCACCCTCGCCTTCTCGGCGGGCGGCGCCGACAACGACCTGCAAGGCACGCAGACGATTCCGCGCTCGTTCCTGAACGACTTTCGACAGGCCTATACCTACCCCGATCGGAACGTGAACAGCGTCGGCTACGCGACGCTTTCGGGTCGGCACTATTTCAACGACGGCGCCGAATTGAGCGGCAATGTCTACTTTCGCCGGTTCGTCAGCCGAAACTTCAGCAGCAACAACAACACCGATTACGGCACGACTAGACCCGACGGGTCGATCGATACCCTGCAAGGCAGCAACGTGAAATCGATGATCGGCACCGACAGCTACGGCGGCAGCCTGCAGTTGACCTTGCTCGGCAAGCTCGGGGCGATGCAAAACCAGTTCGTGGCCGGGTTGGCGGCCGACTTCGCGAATTCGCATTACACCGAATCGACTCAGGACGCCTCCTTCACAGCTTCGCGAGCGACGATCGGCATGGGCGATTTCGCTCAGAAGGTGAATGCGCGCACGCGCGACGCCAACCTCGCGGCCTATGTGCAGGACACGCTCTCGCTCACGGAGCAATGGACGTTGACGCTCTCGGGCCGCTACGACTGGGCGAAAGCCAAGATCGGCGACGCAAGCGGCGTGCAGCCGCAACTCGACGGCAGCCATGTGTTCTCGCGCCTGAACCCGGCGATCGGGCTGACCTGGAACCCCACGCCGGCCTTCACCGCCTACGCCAGCTATAACGAAGGCATGCGCACGCCCACCGCCATCGAACTCACGTGCGCAGATCCGGCCGCGCCCTGCTCGCTGCCCAACGATTTCGTGTCCGATCCGGCGCTGGCCCCTGTCGTCTCGAAGACGTTCGAAGCCGGGGCGCGCGGCCGGATCGCCGCCGATACGACGTGGAGCGCGGCCGTCTATCGCACGACGCTTTTCGACGACATCCAGTTCATCAGCGCGCCCACGTCGGCTCAAGGTTTTTTTCGGAACGTAGGCAAAACACGCCACCAAGGTATCGAGCTTTCAGGCCGCACGAAACTGGGCAAGCTCGGTGTGACGGCGAGTTATAGCTATACCGATGCGACCTATCGCTCGAGTTGGAACGCCAGCAGCCCCAGCAATTCGAGCGCGGATGCGAGCGGCAACATCGCCGTTCGCCCGGGCAACCGCCTGCCGGGCATTCCCGCCAATACCGTGAAGCTGCGGCTCGACTACGCGGCTACGGCAAATTGGACGGTCGGAACGAACCTCACGTATCGCGATGGCGTGTATGCGCAGGGAGATCAAAACAACGAAGATGTGAACGGCAAAATTCCGGGCTATGTTCTGGTCGATCTCGATACGGCCTATGACGTGACAAAGCGGTTGCGGGTATTCGTGACGGTGACCAATGTCCTGAACAAGCGCTATGCGAGCTACGGCGTGCTCGGCCAGAACGTCTTCAACGGACCGAACCATACGTTCGACGGTCAGGCGCCGGTCAACGAGCTATTCGTCGGACCTGGCGCGCCGAGAGGCGCGTGGATCGGCATGCGATACACGTGGGATTAGGGGCGCTGACCGGTCGCTCGGTTGATATAGCGCAAATCCGTTGACGGAATCGGGATATTCCCGATATTCCTTCAAGCCTCCAGACGTCATCGTAATGGGTCGATGCCGAAGCATTGCGCTTTCATGCTGCGGTATCGCCCGCGGTTGCGAGCTGGCGCAATTTTTGCTCTCCTCGGAGTCAAAAGCGTTTCGGCGACAGCCGACGCTCGATCAGGAGGAGACAATGCGCAACGTCGTTCATCGCCCCGGGCGCGCCGTGGCGGCTGGCGAGTCGAGCTGGCCCACGCCGTGTATCCAGAAGGCACATGAACGCTCCGAAGGCTACGGCCTTTTGACGGGCGCACGCCCCGACTACGACATCCTGCCGACTTCCGAGCTCGCGCTCAAAGTCGAGCAGAACCGCATCCTCTGCGCGCACGCCATGCCTGTCATGGAGACGCTGCGCGATCAGATCGTCAATACCGAGAGCATGGTCGTGCTGACCGACGCCCAGGGCTTGATCTTGCATTCGATCGGCGACGACGATTTTCTCGCCCGTGCCGAGAAGGTCGCGCTCAGGCCCGGCGCGCAATGGTCGGAGGAGCGGCAAGGCACCAACGCGATCGGCACGGCGCTGGCCGAGCGCAGCGCGACCGTCGTGCATGGCGACCAGCATTTTCTCGAGGCGAACCGCTTTCTGACGTGCTCGAGCGTGCCGATCTTCGACCCCTACGGCGATGTGATCGGCGTGCTCGATGTGACGGGCGACTACCGCAGCTACCACCAGCACACGATGGCGCTCGCCAAGATGTCGGTTCAGATGATCGAGAATCATCTGTTTTCCTCGACGTTTCGCGACACGCTGCAAGTGGGCTTTCACCCCCGTCCCGAGTTTTTGGGCACGTTGATGGAGGGGATCGCCGCGTTCACCGGAGACGGCCGCTTCCTTTCCGCGAATCGCAGCGCACAATTTCAGCTGGGCTTGCCGCTGGCCGCGCTGCGCGCGCATACGCTCTCGTCGCTGTTCGGCATGACGAGCGCTGAGCTGATCGATCGCCTGCGCGCGAGCCGCGAGCCGATTCTTTCCCTGAACCTCTACAACGGCGCGACCGTTTGCGCGAGCGTCACCTTCCGCCGCGGCTCTCTGACGGCCAGCGCCTGGCAGCCGGAAGGCCGCCGCGAAACGGCCGGCCAAGCACAGACGGTAGCGTCGTCGACCGTCCGTACGACCTTGCGCACGCTGAGGCTCGATCAGCTCGACACCGGCGATCCGCAAGTCACGAATGTCATTGCGAAGGTGCGCAAGGTCATCGGCAAAGACATCCCGCTTCTGATCACTGGGGAAACCGGCACCGGCAAAGAGTTGCTTGCCCAGGCGATCCACAACGAATCGCCGCGGCGCTCCGGCCCGTTCGTGGCCGTCAATTGCGCGTCGATTCCGGAGACGCTGATCGAATCCGAGCTGTTCGGGTACGAAGAAGGCGCGTTTACAGGCGCGCGCCGCAAGGGCGCCGTCGGCAAAATCGTGCAAGCGCACGGCGGCACGCTGTTCCTCGATGAAATCGGCGACATGCCCTACCCCTTGCAGGTGCGCCTGCTGCGCGTCCTGCAAGAGCGCGTCGTGAACCCGCTGGGCTCGACGAAGTCGATTCCCGTCGACATTGCCATCGTCTGCGCCACGCACCGCGATTTGCGCGAGATGATTGCGCAAAACCGCTTTCGAGAAGACTTGTATTACCGGCTGAACGGGCTCGTCGTCAAACTACCGCCGCTGCGCGAGCGCAAGGATCTTGCGGTCGTCATCGGCAAAATGCTCGAACGCGAAGCCCTCACCGGCGGGGCGGGGCAGCATCTGTGCGTTGCCCCCGAAGTCATGACGCTGTTCGAGCGCTGCGCGTGGCCCGGCAACTTCAGACAGCTCGGCAATTTGCTGCGCACCGCGGCCGCAATGGTGGAAGACGACGGTGAAATACGCCGTGAGCACCTGCCCGACGACTTCTTCGACGATCTGCGAACGATCGGACTGGAGACTCAGGCCGCCGACGCGTCTGCCTCAAGCGAGCCCGTCGTCCAGCCAGGCACGGGCACGCGGCTGCAGGACGTCGAGGCGCAAGCGATCGCGGCGACGCTCGCGCTGCATGGCGGCAACGTCTCGGCCGCCGCCCGCGCACTCGGCGTTTCACGCGCCACCCTCTACCGCAAAATGCCCGGGATTGCTCCGACGAAGAGCGACAGCGAGGATTGAGCTTTTTCCCGGCCCTGGTCGCCCGCATCAACACCTTCCTGAATCGACTCCTCGGCATGAGACCGTTGTCGCATTTTGCGACAACGGTGTCCCCGAATAAGACATCGGTTGTCGCATTGGGGTATCCGCAGGGCACATCTTAGTCGTCTGGTTCTCTGTTTTTCCGCACTAACCGCGGCACGGTGGCCGACCGGCTTCCGTGCGTCGTCCTTTTGCACGCGCCCCCTTTCTACGCCAATCGAACGTATGCGCGGGGCGCGTCGTCATCGGCATAGCCCTTGCTTTAACGAATGGACCGCTAATCGAACCATGCGGTTACGCAGCTTCACCGATGTTCAACTCAATGAAGGAGACAGCCATGCAATGGACCACGCCCGCCTACACCGATCTGCGCTTCGGTTTCGAAATCACGATGTATATCGCCAACCGCTAAAGGGTAGGTGAGCATGCCGTGCGCGAGGACGACTCCCCTCGTGCGCGGCCGCTACTTGGGGCATTGCCATGCTGATCAAAGTTCTCGGCTCCGGCGCGGGCGGCGGCCTGCCGCAATGGAACTGCAATTGCGCGAACTGCACGCGAACGCGTGCATGGACGAATGGATTCAAGCCCCGCACGCAGTCATCGATCGCGGTGAGCGAGAACGGCGAAGATTGGGTGCTCATCAACGCGTCGCCCGATTTGCTGACGCAACTGCGCGCTCATCCCGACCTTCAGCCCGCCCGCGCGCTACGCGATAGCGGCATCGCCGCCGTCATGCTCTGCGATGCGCAGATCGATCATGTGACCGGCTTGCTGATGCTGCGCGAGCGAACGAGCCCTTTGCCGCTCTATGCCACGCGCCCCGTGCTCGACGATTTGTCGAGTGCTTTTCCGCTGATTCCTTTGCTCAGCCATTATTGTGGGATCGAGCAGCATCCGATTGCGCTGAGCGAACCCTTTTCGATCGAGCGCCTGCCAGGTATCCGCTTCACGGCCATTGCCATCGAAAGCGCCGCGCCGCCCTATTCGCCGCATCGCAATGCGCCGGTGCCGGGCGACAACATCGCACTCGTCATCGAAAACGAGAAGAGCGGTTCGCGGGCGTTCTATGCACCGGGCCTCGCGCACGCGTCGGATGCTGTCGTATCGGCAATGCGTACCGCGCAACTCGTGCTCGTCGACGGCACGTTCTGGACCGATACGGAGATGATCGACCTCGGCCTGTCGAGCAAACGTGCGGCCGATATGGGGCACCTGGCGCAATGCCCCGCTAACGGCAACGCCGGCATGATCGCATTGCTCGATACGTTGCCGAGCACCACGCGCAAAGTCTTGATTCATATCAACAACACGAACCCGATTCTCGATCCTTGCTCCGACGCGCATGCGAGTTTGCGCGAACATGACATAGAGATCGCGGAAGACGGGATGCAATTACAGGTGCAGCCTTGAGCGCGATTGCCACAGAAACCACACGGGCCACGCTGGTGGAGCCTTCGGCGCGGGCAGACGATACGCCATGGACGCGCGAGCAGTTCGCGACGCAACTGCATGCGCTCGGCGTGCGGTATCACATTCATCATCCGTTCAATATCCGGCTCAACAGCGGCCAGTGCTCGCCTGAGGAGATACGCGGATGGGTAGCGAACCGCTTCTACTATCAAATCAATATCCCGCTAAAGGATGCGGCGATCTTGTCGAATTGCGACGATCGCGAGACGAGGCGCCTATGGGTGCAACGCATTCTCGATCACGACGGGTACGGTGACGATCCGGGCGGCATTGAAGCGTGGGCTTGTTTGGCCGACGCGGTGGGCTTGTCGCGGGACGAACTCTGGTCGCTCGAGCACGTTGTGCCGGGCGTGCGGTTCGCCGTGGATGCCTACGTCAACTTCGCGCGCCGCGTGCCTTGGCAAGAGGCCGTGTGCTCCTCGCTCACCGAGATGTTCGCGCCGCAAATTCATAAGGATCGCCTCTCGGGATGGCCTTCGCTTTATCCGTGGATCGATCCGAAAGGGCTCGGCTATTTTCGGAGCCGGATTCCGCTTGCCACGCGCGACGTGGAGCATGGACTCGCCGTCACGCTCGATTATTTTCGGACTAGCGCGATGCAACAGCGCGCGCTCGATATCCTCACGTTCAAGCTCGACATTTTGTGGTCGATGCTCGATGCCGTCGAAAGGGCGCACTCGCAATGAACTATGCCAACGCCAAGAACGGGGCGCCATTGCGTCCTCGTCTTTTGCCGATGTTCCGGCTGCAGTGGGAAACCGAGCAAGACGCTTATGTGCTGCTTTATCCGGAGGGGATGGTGAAGCTCAATCCCAGCGCGGGGCAGATACTCGTGCGGTGCGATGGGACGCGTGAACTCGACGAAATCATCGGCGAGCTCGAAGCGTTGTTCAACGCGCAGGATTTGGCGGCCGACGTTTATCGGTTTTTGGACCATGCGCGCCAGCGCGGGTGGGTGGATTGAGATGGATGCGCGTGCTCACGGTGATGGATCGGTTTCCGAATCGGGTTCGGGTTCGGGTTCGGGGTCGCCGCCGCTTTGGCTGCTTGCCGAACTCACGTATCGGTGCCCGCTTCATTGCGCGTTTTGCTACAACCCGGTGGACTTGGACCGTCATAAGCACGAACTCGGTACCGAAGACTGGCTGCGGGTCATCAGCGAGGCGCGCGCGTTGGGCGCGGTGCAGATTGGGTTTTCCGGCGGCGAGCCACTGGTGCGCGACGATCTGGAAGTGCTGGTCGCCCACGCTCGAGGGCTCGGGTTTTACACGAATCTGATTACGTCCGGCGTCGGGCTGACCGAGACGCGCATCGCCGCGTTGAAGCTCGCCGGGCTCGATCACATTCAATTGTCGTTTCAAGATTCGTCGCGCGAGTTGAACGACTTTCTCTCCAGTACGCGGACGTTCGAACTCAAGCGCAAGGTCGCGCGGTTGATCAAGGCGCATGGATATCCGATGGTGCTCAACTGCGTACTGCATCGCTATAACCTGCCTCACGTGGGACAGATCATCGAGATGGCGCTCGATATCGGCGCGGAGTATCTCGAGCTGGCGAACACGCAGTACTACGGGTGGGCGATGCTCAACCGCGAACAGTTGATGCCCACGCAAGAGGCGCTGCAAGAGGCCGAGGATACGGTCAATCGATATCGCGCGATGGTGGGAGAGCGGTGCCGGATTTTGTTCGTCGTGCCGGACTATTTCGAAACGCGGCCCAAGGCTTGTATGAATGGGTGGGGGTCGGTGTTTCTCGGCGTGGCGCCGGACGGGGCTGCGTTGCCTTGCCACGCGGCAGGATCGCTGCCGGGGCTCGTATTGCCGAACGTGCGGGAGATGTCGCTTTCCGAGGTGTGGTACGAGAGCGAGGCGTTCAACGCGTTTCGCGGCGAAGCATGGATGCAGGAGCCTTGCCGAAGCTGTGACGAACGGGCGAAGGATCACGGCGGATGCCGGTGTCAGGCGTATGCGCTGACTGGCGATGCGAGGGCCGCCGACCCGGTTTGTGCCAAGTCGCCGAAGCACGGCGAAGTGGAGAAGGTGGTGGCGTTCGCGCGGGAGGCTAAGCCGATGGTTGAGCGGCCGCTGGTTTTTCGGAGTATGGGTCGGGGGTGAGGGGTTGATCCCGATCTCTGCTCACCTCCGCAATAACGCCGGCCAGCCCGCTGGCGTGAAAGCTCGGGCCACTCCGATTGCATCGATATCATTCAGGCAGGAATCGTTCGTCGAGCATCTGCTCCACCGACCACGGACACGACTCTGGAAACACATCAAGGCTGGTCTCGTTGACGGCTTGAGCCAGAGCCTTTTTCCACACGACTCGCATGAACGCCTCGTCCTCTAGACGAGGCTTCAGGCTCGGCGCGTCCGACAGGGCATACGCGATATCGGCACGTTGCGCGTCGATGGTTCGCGTCCAACTCGCACCTCTGCGGTCGGGCTGGAATTGCCATTTGAGCAAGTGGGCGAGCAGTACGGCGATGCGGCTGACCAATTCACGTTGTTCGCGCTTGCCCACGTCCTCGATTTCCTCCGCGAT
>DATJJH010000137.1:0-3949 GCA_035492395.1 Trinickia sp.
GGTGGCGGCATGCGGTCTCGCATTGTTCGCCCGGGCGCCGGTGAACGGCCACTTTCTCGTCGACGTGCTGCCGGGCATGACCTTGCTCGGGATCGGCGCGGGCATCGCGTTCAATCCGTTGTTGCTGGCGGCGATGAGCGATGTCGATCCGAGCGAATCGGGGCTCGCCTCGGGCATCGTCAATACGTCCTTCATGATGGGCGGCGCGCTCGGTCTCGCGGTGCTCGCGAGTCTCGCGGCGGCCCGCAGCGACGCGTTGCAGGCGGCGGAAAGTGTCGCGGCGGCGCTCAACGGCGGGTATCACGCGGCGTTTCTGGTGGGGGCGATCTTTGCGGCAGTGGCGGGTGTGCTGGGCGGCTTGTCGCTGCGGCGCGGACATGGCGGCGGCGCGGATGCGCAACCGGAGCCCGGCGCCGGCAAGGACGGGGCGCCTATCGCGGGTCCAGCGCGCACGGGCGATAAGACGGCGCAGGCCGAGCGGTATTGACGGCGTCGCCATTACAAAAACTCATGCCTTTCATGACAAAGTTTCGATTGTAGGCGCGGCGCGTATCGGGCTTAATCGGCGCCATCGGATCGAAGCCGCGCCTGCCGTCCGGGCAGGGCGTCGATTCCGCCGGATGGAGAAAGCCCGATGCAGAGCGCCTTGCGGATTCGCTCGAAACTGCCCGATGTCGGTACGACGATCTTCACGGTCATCGGCCAGCTTGCCGCGCAACACGACGCCCTCAATCTCTCGCAGGGCGCACCGAATTTCGACCCGGATGCGAAGCTGATCGACGGCGTGGCCCGCGCCATGCGCGACGGTCACAACCAATACGCGCCGATGGCGGGCGCCGGCGCCTTGCGCGATGCGCTGGCGCAAAAAGTCGAGCACCTCTACGGCGCCCGCTACGACCCGGACAAGGAAGTCACCGTCATTGCCAGCGCGAGCGAAGGCTTGTATTCGGCGATCAGCGCGCTCGTGCATCCGGGGGACGAGGTGATCTACTTCGAACCTTCGTTCGACAGTTACGCCCCCATCGTGCGGCTGCAGGGCGCAACGCCGGTGGCCATCAAGCTATCGACCGACCACTTCCGTGTGGACTGGGACGAAGTGGCCGCGAGCATCACGCCGAAGACGCGGATGATCATTGTCAATACGCCGCACAACCCGACGGCCACGGTGTTCGGCGATGCCGACATCGAGCGGCTTACGGCCCTCACGCGCAATACCGATATCGTGGTGCTGTCCGACGAAGTCTACGAGCACGTGATCTTCGACGGCGCTTTGCATCACAGCATGGCGCGTCATCGTGAACTGGCCGAGCGCAGCGTGATCGTCTCATCGTTCGGCAAGTCCTATCACGTCACGGGCTGGCGCGTAGGGTACTGCCTTGCCCCCCCCGAGCTGATGGAAGAGATCCGCAAGGTGCACCAATTCATGGTGTTTTCCGCCGACACGCCGATGCAGTACGCGTTCGTCGAAGCACTCGGCGATCCGGCAAGCTATCTGGGCCTCGCCGCGTTCTATCAGCGCAAGCGCGACCTGCTCGCGAATGCGCTGAGGCAATCGCGTTTCGAACTCCTGCCGAGCGAAGGCAGCTTCTTCATGCTTGCGCGATTTCGCCATTTCTCCGACGAACGCGACAGCGACTTCGTGCTGCGCTTGATTCGCGACGCACGCGTGGCCACCATTCCCCTGTCGGCCTTCTATACCGACGGCGCCGATTCGGGCCTGATCCGCCTGAGCTTTTCGAAAGACGACGCCACGCTGCTCGAAGGCGCACGGCGGTTGTGCACTATCTGAAGGCGGGGCCGCGGTTGCCGGGGATCGAGCATCGAGTGTCGCGCATCGTTACGCCGTCTGCGCGTTGTGCCGGCTCCATGACGGAGCGGGTCGCGGGACACCACATCACAAACGAAGGGAGATCATCCATGAAGTTGCTCGGAAAATTACTCGTGCTCGCGTGTGCATTCGCTTCGGCCTCCGCATCGGTCAGCGCGTTCGCCGCCGATGCGGTGCTGCGCTTCGGTCTCGAAGCCCAGTACCCGCCGTTCGAGTCGAAGGGCCCGAGCGGCGATCTGCAAGGCTTCGACATCGATATCGGCAATGCGGTATGCAGCGCGGCGCATCTGACGTGCAAGTGGGTGGAAACGTCGTTCGACGGGCTGATCCCGGCACTCCAGGGACGCAAATTCGACGCGATCAACTCGGCCATGAACGCAACGGAAAAGCGTCGTGAAGCGATCGACTTCACCACGGTGATCTACCGCGTGCCGACGCAGCTCATCGCGCGCCGCGACAGCGGCTTGCTGCCCACGCCTGAAGGGTTGAAGGGCAAGCGCGTGGGCGTGCTGCAGGCGTCGATTCAGGAAAACTATGCGAAGGCCCACTGGGAAAACGCGGGCGTGACGGTCATGTCGTATCAAGACCAAAACCAAGTGTATTCGGACCTGCAGACGGGCCGTCTCGATGCCACACTCGTGCTGGCCCCCGCTGGTCAAAAGGGTTTCCTCTCGCGTCCGGACGGCAAGGACTTCGCTTTTGTCGGTCAGCCCGTGCGCGACGACAAGATTCTCGGCAGCGGCGTGGCTTTCGGCATTCGAAAGGGCGACGCGGCCTTGAAGAAGCAACTCGACGCCGCGATCGCCAAGGTGCAGGCGGACGGCACCGTGAAGACGCTCGCTCAGAAATATTTCGGCGATATCGACGTGTCGGCGAAGTAAGCAAACACTGCCGACTGGCCGGATGAATGTCGGCCCCGGCTGATCGATGCGCGGGCGCAGTGCGTGACGTACCACCCGCGCCGCATTCGGCGCCATGAGCGGGCTGCATGGACGGAAGGGAAATTCCGTATTGCACAATCGCGCCGGATTTCTGATCTTCATGCGCAGGGCATCCGGTGGTTTGTCTGCTGGCCGGCGTGCATCAATCCATTTCGATTGCACCAACGCTATCATCGCCATGCGACGCCTTCCCCCATTGAACGCGCTCCAGATCTTCGAGACGGTTGCCCGCCACCGTAGCTTCACTCGCGCAGCCGAGCATCTGTGCCTGACGCAAGGCGCGGTGAGCCGGCAAATCTTGGCGCTGGAAGATTTCTATCAGTTTCCGCTTTTCAAGCGCCACGCCAAGGGGCTAACGCTCACGGCCGAAGGCGAATTGCTTTTGCCCGCGGTAAAAGAAAGCTTCGCGCGTATCGAAGAAATCTCGCTTCGCCTCACGCGCCAGCGCACCGATCTCGCGTTGAAGGTGCCGACTTGCATCATGCGCTGGATGCTCCCGAAAATCATACAGTTCCAGTCCGAGCATCCGAGCCTGCAGGTTCAAATCACGACGACGTCGCAGCACGACGTGGATTTCCAAGTCGAACCGTTCGACGCTGCGATCATCTACGGTTCGTCGCCCGGCGCCGATGTGCATGCCGTGCCGCTGTTCGATGAGAGGCTGACGCCCGTTTGCACGCCTGAACTGCTCCACGAGAAGCCGTTGAACGACGCCGCGGATCTGGCGCGACACACGCTGCTGCATCCCACACGCGATCATCGCGATTGGAAGTTGTGGCTCAATCGGGTCGGCGCGACGAACGTGGACACGAATCCTGGGCCGAGTTTCGAAACACTGGACATGGCGACCAATGCCGCGATGCAGGGCTTCGGCGTGGCTATCGGCGATTCGATGCTCGTTGCGGAAGACGTCGCCGCGAAACGCCTCGTCATGCCGTTCGATACGTTCGTCGAAACAGGCTTGCGCTACTACTTCGTTTATCCGGATTGCGTCGCGCATCAGCCGAAGGTGGCGCTCTTCAGTGAGTGGATCAGCGAGCGGCGCGGCGTTTGAGCGATCGCCCCATGGTCGATGCGCGCGTTCGCTCAAGCAGAGCCGAATCGGCTCATCCAGTCCCATAGTTCGCTCGCCGCCGGGCTGCGATTGTCGGCAGCGCGGTAAAGACGGATTTCCAAATTC